>JBPCWY010000117.1:0-9838 GCA_051009035.1 Gammaproteobacteria bacterium | reverse complement strand
CGCGCCCGCATGATACAATCGGCGCGATGAGAGAGAATGCGTTGTCCGGATTTGCCGCGCTTGCCGCCGGGGTTTTGCTGGCGGGGGCGTGCTGGTGGCTGACTGTTGCGATGGCGCTGGATTTTTCCGCGCCGTCCGCCGCCGCATCTTGGCGGGACGCGCCTTACGGCGTTTTGTTTGGGATGTGGGCGGTGATGATGGCGGCGATGATGGCGCCGTCCGCCGCGCCGTTTTTGCGGTTGTTCGGGCGCGTGGCGGCGTTGCAAAAATCCGCCCCGCACGCGCAGACAACGGCGGCGGCGGGCGGTTATTTTTTTGTGTGGCTTGCCGTTTCCGCTTTGCTTGCGGCGGTGCATTTGGCGTTGGGGGAAATGTTAAACGGCGAAATGGCGCTCGCCCATCCGCACGCGCGGGCGGCGGTTTTTGCCGCCGCCGGGATTTACCAATGGACGCCGTTTAAGTTTGCCTGTTTGCGCGGTTGCCGCCCGCCGCCGCTGTTTCTTATTTTGCATTGGCGGCGCGGCATCGGCGGCGCATTCCGCGCCGGAGCGCGCAACGGATTATATTGCGCCGGATGTTGCTGGGCGTTAATGCTGTTGTTGTTTGCCGGGGGCGCGATGGATTTGCGCTGGATTTTGGCGCTCGCCGCGTTTGCCCTCGCCGAAAAAACATTGCCGCATCCGCAAATTACGGCGCGCCTCGCCGGCGGCGTTTTGCTCGCGCTGGCGGCGGCGGAGATTTTGCAATGAACCGTATAAAACGCCGTTTGGCGGGAAAGGAAAAAACATGAAATGGCATATTGAAGGCGATGTAATTCTCAGCTGCAACTGCGATTTATTTTGTCCGTGCGTTGTATCTTTGGGGCGCGCCGCCCCGTCCCGCGGCTATTGCCATTCGTGGTGGGGCGTGCGGATTAAAACCGGCGCGTGCGGCGGCGAATCTTTGGACGGATTAAACCTCGGCATTCTTTTGGATGTGCCGGGGCGCATGGGCGAAGGCGGATGGACCGTCGCGCTGTATATTGACGAGCGCGCAAACGATGCGGCGTTTGCCGGATTGCGCCAAATCTTCAGCGGACAAGCGGGCGGCTCGCTGGGGATTTTGTCGCTGCTGGTTTCCAATATTTTGGGGGCGGAGCGCGCCGCGTTGGAGTTTATGGATACCGAAACCGGCTGGCGCATGACCGCGCGCCGCGCCGAAGACAAAATCGCCGACTGCGCGATTAACCGCATTCCCGGACAGCGCGAAGGCGAAGATGTCGTTATTAAAAATTCGCAATACTGGGTCGCGCCGGATGTCACCGTCGCGGTCGGCGGCAAAAGCCGCGTCCGCGCGTTTGGGCGGGTGTGGGATTTTTCCGGGCAAAGCGCCGAATACGCAAAAGTATCATGGAGCGGCGATTGACCCGCCCGCCCGGCGCGCAAATATTCAACAACGAAAGGAAACAATCATGGACATGAGCGGATTGGACAAGTGCGCGGCAAATTACGCGCCGCTTACGCCGTTGAGTTTTTTGCGCCGCACCGCCCGCGTGTATCCGCACCGCGCGGCGACAATTTACAACGGCAAGCGGCGGACATGGGGCGAAATATACGAACGCTGCGGGCGGTTTGCCGCGGCGTTGCGCAAAAACGGAATCGGACGCGGCGATGTCGTGTCGTTTGTCGCGGTCAATACGCCGGAGATTTTTGAAGCGCATTTTGCCGCGCCGCTCGCCGGGGCGGTATTAAACGCGGTTAATGTCCGTTTGGACGCGGCGTCTTTGCGTTATATTTTTTCGCACGCCGAAAGCAAAATTATTTTTACGGACGCGGAGTTTGGCGCGAAAGTTAAAGAAGCCGTCAGCGGCATGCCCAACCCGCCGATGTTGGTGGATATTTTGGACGCTTCTTTTTCCGGCGGCGACAGCGTCGGCGTTTGCGATTACGAAGCGTTTCTAAACCAGTCGGACGGCGAAACTTTGTATATGCACCCCGAAGACGAGTGGGAGCCGATTTCGTTAAACTATACTTCCGGCACGACGGGCAATCCGAAAGGCGTAGTTTGCCACCACCGCGGCGCGTATTTGATGGCGGCGGGTTCCGCGGTCGGCTGGGAGATGAAAACGCACGGCGCGCTGTT
Source organism: Gammaproteobacteria bacterium (assembly GCA_051009035.1). GTDB lineage: Bacteria > Pseudomonadota > Gammaproteobacteria > Tethybacterales > Persebacteraceae > Persebacter. Next base: position 7,717 of record JBPCWY010000117.1, on the reverse strand, counting down.
ATACACGGTGCCGATGTTTCACTGCAACGGCTGGTGTTATCCGTGGACGCAGGCGATGCTTGCCGGTTCCGTCGTGTGTTTGCGAAAAATAGACGGCGATGATATTTTGCGGTTAATCGCCGAACACAAAGTGGATTATATGGGCGGCGCGCCGATTGTATTAAACGCCGTCATCGCCGCGGCGGACGGCAAAAAACTGCCGCACACGGTTAAATTTATCACCGCCGCCGCGCCGCCGCCGCCGTCCGTTTTGCAGGCGGCGGAATCCATCGGCTTTGATTTAATGCATGTTTACGGGCTTACCGAAACTTACGGGCATACGACAATGTGCGCGTGGAAGGGCGATTTGTGGGATTCGCTGCCGCCCGACGAGCGCGCCGAAAAAATGATTCGGCAGGGAGTCGGGTATCCGATTTTGGAAGATTGGGGCGTGCGGCGGACCGGCGAAAACGGCGAAGACGAAGCGGTTGCGGCGGACGGCAAAACATCGGGCGAACTTGTCATGCGCGGCAATGTGGTGATGAGCGGTTATCTGAAAAATCCGGAAGCCACGCGCGCCGCTTTTGCCGGCGGCTGGTTTCGTACCGGCGATTTGGCGGTCCTGCACGAAGACGGCTACCTGCAAATCACGGACCGCCTCAAAGACATTATTATTTCGGGCGGCGAAAATATTTCGTCCATCGCGGTGGAAAACGCTGTCAGCAAACATCCCGCCGTTGCGGCGGCGTCGGTCGTCGCCAAGCCGGACGACAAATGGGGCGAGACGCCGTGCGCGTTTGTAGAATTGCGCCCCGGTTCGTCCGCGGACGCCAAAGAAATGGAAGATTTTTGCCGCCAGAGCATGCCCGGTTTTATGCGCCCGCGCCATTTTGTTTTCGGCGAATTGCCGAAAACCGCAACGGGCAAAATTAAAAAATACGAATTGCGCGAAAAAGCAAAATTGCTTTAACGGCAATTCCGTTTTAATGCCGAATGCGCCCGCCGCAGTTTTTATTTTAATATTAACCTTCGTTTCCGCGCTTCGCCGCCAGCCGTTAGCCGCTATTTTATTTCCCTCCCGTGCCGTCATTCCTGCGAAGGCGGGAATCTATTGCGGCGTATCAAAGTAAGCATGAGATTCCTGCCTTCGCAGGAATGACGGGGGAGTGCGGAATGACGGAGGAGTGTGGAATTACGGGTGTGGTGGAATTACGGGCATGGTTTGGGATTGCGGTATGGCGTGGAATTGCGGCAGAGTGCGGAATTGCGGGTATGGCGTGAAGTCCGCGATTAAATTAAAAGCGGCGGGTTGGAATGCGGTAAATTATCGGCGGCGGTAAATTGCAACGCAATAGATTCCCGCCTTCGCAGGAATGGCGGGGGAGTGCGGAATGACGGGTATGGCGGATTAAAAAAACGGGCGAATTAAATATTGCAACTGCGGGCGTATTACGCTTCGCCGTCCGGCGGGGTTTCGGGGCAGATGATTTCTTTTTGTTCTTCGGGGATTTCGTTGATTCCCTGTTTTGCCAAATATTCTTTTAATAACGCAAAACGCTTTTCCCTAATGTTGTTAAATTTTTCCGTGCTTGTCAGTTCCCCCTGTTTGACGACTTTGCAGATGATGCTTTCCAAACGCATTAACAACAGCGCAAATTCGGACGGGTCGGTAACTTCGCCGGCGGCGAGTAATTTTGCCAGCAGGTTTGCCGCCGCTTCGTATTCGGTCGCGCTTTCCAAAAAAAATACTTCCATTTGCCGCGTCCAGCCCGGGACTTTGCCGGGTTCGGTTAATTCCCGCATTTCGTGCGCAATATCCAGCGCCAGCGCTTCGTCTTTGACGACATACTGGGCGATGTTGCCGGCGTGCGCCATCCATTCCCAGCGCATGTTGGGCGCATCGGCGAAATGGCGGCGCACCCATTCCACCATCTTCCGCTTTCGCGAATCGTCCCGCACCGATGTGTATATTTTGGCGGCGCTAAAATGCGGGTATTCGGATTTTTCGTCCAGCGCCGTAATGCGGTCCAGCCACAGCCCGAGTATGTCGTAATCCAAATCGGCGAATGAAATGCTCGCGCCTTGCTGGTTGTCAAACGTCTGCAAATTTAACATTAAAACGCGCGCCAACGCCGGGCGGTCGCCCAGCGCAAAAACGCGCAATACCGAATCCGGCGGCGGTCGCCGCAGATGCAAATCGTATTCGGATAATTGCGGCTCCGGCAGGCGGTAGTGAAACGCAATTTGCGCGGCGGCGGCGAGCGCCAATACCGCCCACATCGCGCGCGGGACGAGGCGCAGCGGTTTGTATTCGTCCGGGACAAACAGGCGCAGGTGAAAACGGCGGCGGCGCATGTCAGAGGTTTTTGCGCGAAAAATCAACCATGGTCGCCGCGCCGATAAGCGCGACATAAATTACCGTTTGCGCCCCGATGGCGGCAAAGTTGTAATCGCCGCCGCCGTAAGCGAGCCATTCGGTGCGCGCAAAACGCCCCAAACTCGGCAGAATAAAAACCAGCGCTTCAATAATCGTCTGCATCGCCGCCGCGCCGAAAGTATGCAAAATAATTTCGCTTTTGCTGATGAGGACGATGCCGTCCGCGGCGCGGCACATTAAATAAAATACCAGCGCCGCGGCGAAAGACGCCGGAATCTGCTGGTTAAAACTCATCACGCAAAACACGCCGACCGCGGCGACAATCGCCAATTCGCACGCCAAAGACGCGGCCCAAAACGCGGCGGGGACGGGCTCCGCATACAACAACAACACGCCGCCGAATACCGCCGCCAACAGCGCGCCGATCGCAAAAAAACCGCCCAGCTTTCCGGCAAAATACATAAACCGCGATACGGTCGTAGATAAATACAATTCCAAACACTTGTCGTTAAACTCGCGCACCAAAGTTGAAATCACCAAAACCATCAGCGACAACGCGGCGCAAAACCGGTAGGACGCGGCGAGCAAGCTAACCTCCACGATGCGGTGTTCCACGACCGCGACATCGCCGATAAACGCGGCGAGTCCTACGCCCATCACGGCGAATATTAACGCAATCCATAAAATACGGTTGCGCATCGCTTCGCGCACGGTGTAATAGGCGATGACCAAAACGGACGCGCCGCCGCTTCTTAACATTTTCCGTCCTCCGCGCCGATAACTTCCAACCCGCCCATATACGGCGCGAGCGGCGGCGGAATGCGCACCGCGCCGCCGGATTGCTGGTGGTTTTCCAACAACGCAATAAGCGCCCGTCCCACGGCGACTCCGGAGCCGTTTAGAGTATGCACCGGCGCGGGACGCCCGTTTGCGCCGCGGTAGCGCGCTTTAATCCGGCGCGCTTGAAATCCTTCGCAGTTGCTGCATGAAGAAATTTCGCGGTAGCGGTTTTGTCCGGGCAGCCATACTTCCAAATCGTAAGTTTTGGCGGCGGCAAAACCAATATCGCCGCCGCATAACGCCACCGCGCGGTAGGGGATTTCCAGCAGCTGCAAAATCTTTTCGGCGTGCGCGGTCATTTCTTCCAGCCCGGCGTAGGAATTTTCCGGCGTGTCAATCCGCACCAATTCCACTTTGTCAAATTGGTGCTGGCGCAGCATGCCCCGCGTATCTTTGCCGTGCGCGCCGGCTTCGCGGCGAAAACATGCGGTGTGGGCGGTAAAACGCAGCGGCAATGCGGCGGCGTCAAAAATTTTCCCGCGCGCGAGATTCACCAGCGCGACTTCCGCGGTCGGAATCAGATATAAATCGTCCCGTTCGGCGGCGTATACTTCCGCGGCAAATTTCGGCAATTGTCCCGCGCCGCGCATCGTTTCGCTGTTGGCGAGCTGCGGCACATAATATTCCGTATAGCCGTGTTCGCGCACATGCACATCCAGCATAAACTGCGCCAGCGCGCGGTGCAGGCGCGCCAGCTGCGCGGACAAAACGACAAAACGCGAACCGGCGAGGTCCGCCCCCGCGGCAAAATCCATCATCCCCAGCGCATCGCCCAGCGCGGCGTGGTCAAGGGGCGGAAAAGAAAATTCGCGCGGCGTCCCCCAGCGGCGGACTTCCACATTTTCCGTTTCGCCGCCGCCGTCCGGGACGGATTCGTGCAGCGTATTCGGCAGGCGCATGCAATAATTTTCCACGGCGGCGCGCGCTTCGTGCATGTCTTGCTCCGCTTCCTGCAATCCGGTTTTGGCGGTTTTGGCGGCGGACAAATCTTCGCCATCGCGAAATTCGCGCGCTTGCCGGTTGCGTTGGGCGCGCAGGGTTTCGGCGGTTTGTTGGGCGCTTTTGCGCCGCGCTTCCAGCGCTTCAAACTCCGCCGGGTCCAAGCGCAAACCGCGCCGCCCGAGGTTTTCCGCAACGGCGGAAAAATTGCGCCGCAACAATTCCGCGTCAAGCATCGCCAATGTCGCCGTCCCCGCTAATCACGCAGAGATACGCTTCTTCCAATGTAGCGGCGTTGTATTGCTCGCGCATGCCGCCGGGCGCGCCGAGATAGCAAATGCGCCCGGCGTGCAAAACGCCCATGCGCGTGCATACTTCGTCAATATCGGCGAGCATGTGCGAAGTAAAAAATAAAGTCGCCCCGCGTTCGGCGAGGTTTTGGAATTGGCGTTTGACCAGCGCCCGCGCTTTCGGGTCCAGCCCGCTCATCGGTTCGTCCAAAAAATACATGTCGCGTTCCGCCAAAAAACACGCGGCGAGTCCGAGCTTTTGCGTCATCCCTTTGGAAAAAGAGCGGACGGGTTTTTTGAGCGCGGCGCGTTCCAAATCCAAAGAATCCAGCATATCCCGCGCCGCATCGCGCGAATAGGGGGCGTTTTGGAGGCGCATCATAAAGCGCAAAAATTGTTCGCCGGTCAAGTAATAGGGCGGAATAAACCGTTCGGGCAAAAACGCGATGCGCCGCCGCGCTTCGCGGTTGGAAGACGGGACATTAAACAGGCGGATGTCGCCGCTTTCGTAATGGCAAAAATCCAGCATGCATTTAAGAAAGGTGCTTTTGCCCGCGCCGTTCGCCCCGGCGAAGCCGAACGCTTCCCCGCGCAGGACGGAAAAATTGATGCCGCGCAATACCGGCGCGCCCCAATAGGATTTGTTTAAATTGTGGACTTCCAGTGCCAGCATAGTTTAATCTTTCCGCCGAAGGAGGGGTAAAATTTCGCGGAAATTATACACAACATGCGCGGCAAAAGGCAAATCGCGGTGGTAGCCGTAAGACGCCGCAATAAAACGGCATCCGGCGGCGTTGGCGGCTTTGGCGTCGGCGGGCGAATCTCCCACCATCCACGCATCGGCGCACGGCGTTTGCAAAATCCGGCACGCTTCCCGCAACGGGAGCGGGTCGGGTTTTTTCGCCGGCAACGAATCGCCCGAAATCACCGCCTCAAAAAACATGTCCAACCGGCACGCTTTTAGGACAAGCGGGGTAAATTGCGCCGGTTTGTTGGTGACGCAGCCGAGGCGCATGCCGCATTTTTTGAGCGCCGCCAAAACGCCGCGGACGCCCGGATATACGCGGCGGCGCGCCGTGCATTCGCGCCGGTAATGAATTTCCATGCGCGAAAGCGCGCGCTGAAACAATTCTTCCGCGGGTTCGGCGCGCCATCGCCGGGTTAGGGCGCGCTTGACAAAACGGCGCAAGCCGTCCCCGATATACTGCCGCGCGTCTTCCGCGGAAAGCGGCGGCAAAGCCAAATCGTGCAACATCGCGTTGGCGGCGGCGGCAATGTCGGGGGCGGAATCCACCAAAGTCCCGTCCAAATCAAACAACGCCGCATTCATGCGGATGCGGCGGCGCGCAAGGCGGAAACCGCCGCCGCATAATCGCCGCCCGAAAAAATGGCGTTGCCCGCCACCAAAGTATCCGCCCCCGCTTCCGCGCATTGCGTTGCTGTTTGCGGATTAATCCCGCCGTCTACTTGCAGCCGCACCGCCCGCCCGCTGCGGTCTATCATTTTGCGCGCGGCGGAAATTTTATCCAGCATTTGCGGGATAAATTGCTGCCCGCCAAAACCCGGATTAACCGTCATCAGCAAAACCGTATCGGTAAAATCCAGCAGATATTCCAGCCCCGCCAGCGAAGTCCCCGGATTAAACGCCGCGCCCGCGCGCATTCCGGCGGCGGAAATTGCCGCCATTGTCCGGTGCGGATGCGGCGCGGCGTCCGGATGAAACGACAAAAAATCGGCGCCGGCGGCGGCAAACGGCGCGATTAAATCATCCACCGGCGCGGTCATTAAATGCGCGTCCAAGCGGGCGTCGGGCAGGCGGCGGCGCAAGGCGGCGCAGACCGGCGCGCCAAAAGTCAAGTTTGGAACATAGTGGTTGTCCATCACATCAAGGTGCAGCCAATCCGCGCCGGCGGCTAAAACATTTTCGGATTCTTCGCCCAGCCGGGCAAAATCGGCGGACAGAATGCTGGCGGCGATAATGAACGGTTGCTTCATTTTCAACAAACGGGATTATACTACAACCATGCCCGCCCCGCCGTCCATCACCACCGCCGCCGGAAGCGCAAAAGTCAAAATCACCGCGCGCGCCGAATATTTGCCGGATATTAAAATCCCGGGCGGGGCGTTCTGTTTCGGCTACCAAATCACCGTCGCCAATATCGGAAAAGTGCGCCTGCAACTCGTCTCGCGGCGTTGGGAAATCACGGACGGAGACGGCGAAACGCGGGAAGTGCGGGGCGAAGGCGTAGTCGGCAAACAGCCGCACATCTCCCCCGGCTACGCCTTCACCTACACAAGTTATGTAGATTTATCCACCCCCGCCGGTTCCATGGTAGGCGCATATTCCATGTTAGCGGGCGACACCCGATTCAACGCCGACATCCCCCGCTTTTCATTAGCCGTCCCGGGCGCAGTCCATTAAAAACCGCCGCGGCGCATTAAAATCGCAATTTAAGACGGTGAAAAACCAGACAACGGCAATTTTTTATTTCGGAAGAAAAACACGCCAAAATCCGCCAAAATCGCCCAAAATCAGAAAATTTTTCCCAAAAACGCCAAAACTTCGCCCAAATCCACTACCACGCCAATCCTGCGAAAACAGGATTTATGTGTCTTTTCATTTTGCCGCAAGCAAAATCGGGCGAAGGCAAACAGCCAACCGCCGTAAAAAGACGCATGAATCCTGCTTTCGCAGGATTGGGTATTTATGGATTTTTGGGATATTTACGGATTTCGGTTTTTGCCGGAAGGGAATGGTTTTGGGGAAATGGTTTAGCGGCTGGCGGTTTGCGGCAGGGGCGGCGGGTTTCGCCAAAAGGCGGCGGGGAAATTACGGGCGGGGTAAAAATGCGGAGGCGGGCGGGGGCAAAAATGCGGGTTTCGGGGCGGGGGCGGGGTGAAAAAATTAAGGGGGAATTGAAATAGGAGGGGTTTTTGCGGTATAATTTGACGACAATTGTTTGGAAAATGGGATGCGGGAGATATGCCGCCCGGAGAGACGGGGGGCGTTTTTGGAGTTGGAAAAAGGAAAGTAATGAATTTTAGCAAGATGTTTCAGCGCGCTTTTTTGGCGGCGGTTTGCGCCGTTTTTGCCGTTGTGCCGCCCGTTGCCTTGCCGGAAGAAGCATCCGCGCCCCAATCCGCGCCCGCGTCCGAAGGGTTTTCGTATTCCAATTACTTGCGCTACGGCTATGCCGGAGAAGCGCACCAAGCGGACGATTTGCCGCGCCCCGCGGAATTAACCCGCAACAAATCCCACGCCATTACCGCCCGCGAAATGCTGGACTCTTTC
>JBPCWY010000116.1:0-13980 GCA_051009035.1 Gammaproteobacteria bacterium | reverse complement strand
AAACCGCATTGCTGCAAGGGTTCGTTTCCAAAAGAACCGGCAGGCCTTTTTCGGCGCATTTAACTTTAACCGAAGAAGGCAAACTTGGGTTTGAATTTGCCGCGCCGAAAGGCGCGAAAGCTGCGCCCAAGGGCGCGGCAAAAGCGGGCGCGAAATCGGATTCCAAACCGGCGGTAAAAACGGCGCCGGCATCAACGCAAACGCCCGCCAAACCTGCGCCAAAAAATGTTGCGGCGGCGGAAAAAGCGTTGCGCGACAAAGAATCGGTCGGCGCGTGTCCGAAATGCGCCGCGCCGGTGCGCGATGCGGGCAACATGTTTTTGTGCGAGCGGAAACCGTCCGAAGCGTGCGATTTTTCGCTTTCGCGGCGTTTGCTGTTGCGCGAAATGCAGGCGGAAGAAATTAAAATGTTGCTGGCGGAAGGCAAGACCGAATTGCTGGAGGGATTTGTTTCCAAAAAAAGCGGCAGAGCATTTTCCGCGTATTTGACTTTAACCGGCAAAGGCAAATTGGGATTTGAGTTTGCCGAAAAAGGCGCGCCCAAAACAGATTCCAAACCCGCGCGTAAATCCGCCAAAAAGCCCGCCAAAAAAGCGGGTGCAAAATCGGCGCGCAAACCCGCCCGCAAACCCGCCAAAAAAACCGCCGCTTCGGACGGTTAATTAATTTCTAATTAATTTTTCCGCTCCGCGTTTTGCACTTTTTTACGCCAAAATATAACAACAAAATAACAGAATATTAACAGGATTTTGCACAGGAGGAGGGGCGGCGATGGGCTATAATGGGCGCATGTCCGAACCGCAAATACATATTTTAGGCGAGCCGCCGCGCGAAGAATTCGCCCGCGTTGCGCCGCCGCACGCGTTTGCCGCCGAACAGGCGCTGCTCGGCGCGGTTTTACTCAACAACGAATTGCTGGACGAGTTGGACGGCGTATTAACCGCCGCGCATTTTTACGATTCGCGGCATGTGAAATTGTTTGAGTGCGTCCAAACGCTCGCCGCCGAAAAACACGCCGACATCATTATGCTCGCGCAGGAACTCAAAAACCAGGGCAAGCTGGCGGAAGCGGGCGGCGAAGAATATCTCGCCGCGGTCGCCGCCATCGCCGCCGCGCCGGTGAATGTGCGGGCTTACGCCGAAGAAATCAAAAAAACCGCGCAACGGCGGCAAATTCTTAAAGCGCTCGCCGAAGCCAACGCGCGCGCATTGCAGCCCGGCGCGAGCGCGCCGCAGGAAATTTTGGACGAAACCGGCGCGGCGTTGAGCGAGATTTACGACAGCAATTTTTCTTCCGGCGGGATGACTTCGGCGTCCGAAAAGGCGGAAGAATTTTTTAATAACTTCACCGACATTATTAACAAAAAAGAATTTGACCGCCTTCTCGGTTTGCAAACCGGCTATCCCGCGCTGGACAAAATGACGACCGGATTGCACGGCGGCGATTTGGCGATTCTCGCCGGACGGCCGGGTTCCGGCAAAACCGCGTTTGCGCTCAATATTATCCGCCACGCTTCGGCGAAAGGGGCGGGCGTTGTCGTTTTTTCTTTGGAAATGTCGGACGAGCAACTGGTGATGCGCCTGATTTCCCAAGACCGGATGGACATGCAAAAACTGCGCACCGCCAGAGACCGCCGCGGGAATCCAATCGGTTTGGAAGATTTGAGCGGCTTGGCGAACGCCGTTTCCCATTTGCGCAACCGCAATATTTTTATTGACGACAGCGGCACGCTTAATGTGCTGGAAGTCAAAAGCCGCGCGCGCCGCATGGCGCGCAAATTGGCGCGGCAAGACGGGCTTTCGCTGATAGTCGTGGATTATTTGCAGCTGCTTTCCGCCGCACCGGGCGACAAAGGCGACAACCGCGCGCTGGAAGTCGCCGCCATTTCGCGCGGCTTAAAATCCCTCGCCAAAGAATTAAATGTGCCGGTGCTGGCGATGTCGCAATTAAACCGCAGCGTGGAATCGCGCGCCGCCAAAGAGCCCCTGCTTTCCGATTTGCGCGAATCCGGCTCCATTGAACAAGACGCGGACATTGTCATGTTTTTGCACGAAGAGAAAAACGGGGAGCGCGATTACGAATCGCCGCCCGCGGAAGGGACGCCGGTAAAATTGATTATCGGCAAACAGCGCAACGGGCCGACGGGACAGATTATGCTCCAGTTTCACAAGCAATTTTCGCGTTTTGCCGAAGCCGCGCGGGACGAAAGCGGGCGGTTTTAATTGCCGGATGCAAGCGCGCCGAGTCGCCGTTGTGCCGTATTCCGCCGAAGCGATGTTTGCGCTGGTGGATGACATTGAATCGTATCCGAAGTTTTTGCCGTGGTGCGCGCGCGCCGAATCTTCCCGCGAAGGCGAAGAAGTGCGCGCGACTTTGCACATCCAATATTTCGGGCTGAAAACCACGCTGACCACCTGCAACCGCCACCGCCGCGCGGAGCGGATTGACATGCGCCTTGCCGCGGGACCTTTGCAGTCGTTGTCCGGCAGCTGGAAGTTTTCCGCGGTGGACGGGACGCGCAGCCGGGTGGAATTTTTTTTGCAATACCAATTTGGGCGCGGCGCGTTAAAAGCGGTTTTTGAGCGGTTGTTTGAATCCGTTTTTGAGCGCTTTGCCGACAGTTTTTTGCGCGAAGCAAAAAACCGCTACGAGCGCGCCGGAGAAATTTGCGTCACCCTCGCCGCGGCGGACGGCGAAAAACCGGTGTATTTACCAAAAGGCGCGACTCTCGGCGATGCGCTCGCCGCCGGCGGGTATCCGGAATCATCCTCGGCGGGCGTTTTTGGGCGCGTCTGCGGGAGCGATACGCCGCTTACGCCGGGCGACCGGGTGGAAGTGTATGCGCCGCTGGCGCAAGACCCGCGCCGCCGCCGCCGTGCCGCCGCGGATTCCCCGCCGTCATGAATTCCCCCGATGCGCGGAAGGCGGCGCAAAGATACCTGTGCGAAAACCGCCGCGCGCGCCGCGATTATGAAATTTTGGAAACCTACACCGCCGGGCTGGTGTTGCAGGGTTGGGAAGCCAAATCGGCGCGCCAAGGGCGGGTGCAGCTTGGCGAAAGTTATGTTAGCGTCGTGCGCGGGGAATTGTTTTTGCGCAACAGCCATTTTTCGCCGCTTTCTTTCGTTTCCACCCATTTTACGCCCGACCCGATGCGCCCGCGCAAACTGCTGATGACGGCGCAAGAAATTCGCCGCTTGTCCGGACGCGCGCGCGAGGCGGGGCTGACGGTGACGCCGCTGAATATGCATTTATCGCGCGGTAAAATCAAACTCGTCATCGGGCTTGCACGGGGCAAAAAACAGCACGATAAACGGCGCGCGGTGCAAGAGCGCGATTGGCGGCGGCAACAACAGCGAATGCTTAAAAGCGGGCGTAAAAAACGCTAAAAAACGCCAAAATCTCGTAAAATAATGGTCAACTGCCGAAAAGACATGTTATAATGCGGTTTTATTTTCCTCTGGAGAACCCCAATGACCCCCGCCAATTTAATCAAAAAAATCCGCGCCGAAAAGATCACGTTTGTGGATTTTCGGTTTACCGATTTTCACGGCAAGTTTCACCACATCACTGTCCCCTCCGGCGAAATAGACGCCGAGTTTTTGGCGGAAGGCAAGAACTTTGACGGGTCGTCCATCGCCGGCTGGCGGTCTATTGAAGATTCCGACATGGTGCTTTTGCCCGATTTGTCCACGGCGCGGATGGATCCGTTTGTGGACGAATACAAAACGCTGATATTGATTTGCAATGTCTACGAGCCGAACAGCAAAAAAGCGTATTCCCGCTGCCCCCGTTCCATCTCCCATGCGGCGATGCAATACCTGAAAAAAACGGGCATCGGGGACGGCGCGATTTTTGGACCGGAGCCGGAGTTTTTCGTTTTTGATTCCGTGCAATGGACGAATGATATGCACAACACCGGCTACAAAATCCACAGCGAAGAAGGCGCGTGGTCTTCCGGTTTGGAGATGGACGGGTGCAATACCGGACACCGCCCGGGGCTCAAAGGCGGATATTTTCCTTCGCCGCCGGTGGATTCTTTGTCCGATTTGCGCAACGAAATGTGCGTCAAAATGGCGGAATTCGGCGTGATAGCGGAAGTCCACCACCACGAAGTCGCCACGGCGGGACAATGCGAAATCGGCTCCCGCGGCGGACCGCTGGTGGAGCGGGGGGACGCCAACCAGTATCTGAAGTATGTCGTGCATAATGTCGCCCACCAGTTCGGCAAAACCGCGACTTTCATGCCCAAACCCCTGCACGGCGACAACGGCAACGGCATGCATGTCCACCAATCCATCTCCAAAAAAGGGCGGAATATTTTCCAAGGCAATTTATACGGCGGTTTGTCGCAGGAAGCGTTGTGGTATATCGGCGGCATTATGCAGCATTCCCGCGCCTTAAACGCGCTCACAAATGCGTCCACCAATTCCTACCGGCGGCTGACGCCCGGTTTTGAAGCGCCGACCAAGCTGGCGTATTCGGCGCGCAACCGCTCCGCTTCCATTCGCATCCCGCATTCTTCGCCGAAAGCGCGGCGCGTAGAAACGCGGTTTCCCGACCCTTCGGCAAACCCGTATTTGTGTTTTGCCGGGCTGATGCTGGCGGGATTGGACGGCATCAAAAACAAAATTGACCCGGGCCGTCCGAGCGATTTTAACCTGTATCATGTCGCGCGCACCGGAGACGGCAAAACGCAGCGCATCGGCGAATTGTGCGGCTCGCTTGCGGATGCGCTGCAAGAGCTGGACCGGGACCGCAAGTTTCTTACCGATTCCGGCGCGTTTTCCAACGAATGCATAGACGCGTATATCGGCTTGAAAATGGAAGATGTCGGCCGTTTTCGCAGCGCGCCGCAGCCGATAGAATTTGAAATGTATTATTCCTGCTAACCAACCCGCCCCGCCGCCGGATTTTTTCCGGCGGCGCGGTTTTGTCGCCGTCGCCGCATCGCCGGAGTTTTCGCCAAAACTCCCGCAAGCGCCGCATTCCGTCCCGCGCAAAATGAAAAACAGCGCGAAAAACAGCGCGAAAAACGGCGCCGGCGGTTGCGAAAAACGCCCCCTTTTGCTACAATGCGTTTTATGCCGAATATTAAAATTATGCCGCACAAAGAATTGTGTCCGGACGGGGCGGAGTTGTCCGGCGCAACGGGGACGACGATTTGCGATTTACTGTTGTCGCAAGACATTGAAATTGAACACGCCTGCGAAAAATCGTGCGCCTGCACCACATGCCATGTCGTCGTCCGCCAAGGGGGCGAATCCCTAAACGAAGCCGCCGAAGAGGAAGAGGACATGCTGGATAAAGCGTGGGGATTGGAACCCGATTCGCGCTTGTCGTGCCAGGCGGTTATCGGAGACGCCGATTTGGTCGTGGAGCTTCCGCGATATACGGTCAACCTCGCCCGGGAACACCACTAATGAAGTGGACGGATTCTTTGGAAATCGCGCTTGCGCTCGCCGATTCGCGCCCGCAAACCGACCCGCGCACCGTCCGCTATACCGACATGCACGCTTGGATTTGCGTGCTGGACGAATTTGACGACGACCCGCAGGCGTCCAACGAGCGCATTTTGGAGGCAATCCAAATGGCGTGGATTGAAGAAGCGGCCGATTAATTCGCCGCCGCGCGCTTGGTTTTTCTTGCCGCCGCCGGGTTGTTCGGCTTGTTGCTGGGCAGTTTTTTGAATGTTGCGGCGCACCGCCTGCCGCAGATGGAAGCGTCCGGCATCGTCCGGCGGGGCAAGCCGCTTTCGTTTTTGGCGCTGCCGCTTTCGCAATGCCCGCACTGCGCAACGCCGATACCGCCGTATTACAATATTCCGCTGTTGAGTTTTATTTGGCTGCGCGGACGGACGCGCTGTTGCCAAAAACCGATTGGCGCATGCTATCCGCTGGTGGAAATAGGCGGCGCGCTGATTTGCCTGTCCGCCGCGGCGCATTTCGGCAAAAGTTTGGATTTTATTCTCGCCGCGGTGTTTTTATCAACCTTGTTAGTCGCTTCGGTTATTGACATGCGCAAATATTATTTGCTGGATGTGTTGACTTTGCCGCTGTTGTGGTTTGGGTTGCTGGTTAATTTGGACGCCCGTTTTGCGCTGTTGCCGGACGCGGTATTGGGCGCGGCGGGCGGATATTTGGGGATGCGCCTGCTCGCCGGTGTTAGCGGCGCGGTATTTCAACAAACCGCGCTGGGCGGCGGCGATTTAAAACTTACCGCCGCATTGGGGGCGTGGCTGGGCTGGCAATCCCTGCCGTTTTTATTATTTTTGGCATGCATTATCGGGCTCGCATTTGCGCCGGTGATGCACGGTTTGCGGTATTTGGCGCGCCGCCGCGTTTCCGGCGACAAGCGCGGTTTTTTCCGCTCCTATACAAAAAGGCGGTTTTGTTTCGGTCCGGCGTTGTCGCTTTCCGGCGCGCTGATGTTGTTTTTTGGGGACGACATTATCGCCGCGTATTGGCTTTTTGCCGGCGGCGGGGAATGATGTTTTGCGCCGGATTAACCGGAGGATACGCCGCCGGAAAAACTGCGGCGGCGAATATTTTTGCCGCCCTCGGCGCAAAAGTCATAGACGCGGACATAGTCGGACGCGCCCTAACCGCCCCCGGCGGCGCGGCGTTGCCGCTGTTGCAAAAAACGCTCGGCGCGTGGGCGTTTACCGCCGCCGGAGAATTGGACCGGGCGGCGTTGCGGACGCGGGCGTTTGCCAGCCCGGCGTTGCGGCGGCGGTTGGAAAACGCGCTGCATCCGCAAATAGAAAAAGAAATGCGCCGCCAAATGGCGGAACCGTCCGCCGCGCCGTATTTGTTGTTATCCGTCCCGCTGTTGTTTGAGAGCGGGCGTTTTCTCGCCGATTGTTGCCGGACGGTTGCGGTGGATTGCGCCCGCCAAACGCAAATCGCCCGCGCCGCAAAACGGGACGGCGTTTCAACGGCGGCGGCGCGCGCGGTGATTGCCGCGCAAATGCCGCGCCGCGCCCGTTTGGCGCGCGCCGATGATATTATTTGCAATGACGGCGGACGCGGCGCGCTGCGGCGGGCGGTCGTTGCGCTGCACAAAAAATACATGCAATATGCAAGCGAAAGGAAAAACCGATGACTGATTCCGCATCCCGCCGCGCCTCCGCGGCGCGCCAAACCGCCGAAACCGATGTTCGCGCCGAATTATCGTTGGACGGCGGCGGCGAATCCGAGCTCAATACCGGATTGCCGTTTTTTGACCACATGCTCGCCCAAACGGCGCGGCACGGCGGCTTGTTTGTCCGCCTGCATGCGAAAGGCGATTTGCATGTTGACGGACACCACACAGTGGAAGATTGCGGCATCGTTTTGGGACAGGCGTTGGAAAAAGCGCTCGGCGACAAAAGCGGTATCGCCCGTTTTGGCAGCGCATTCGCCCCGCTGGACGAATCGTTGTCGCGGGCGGTCGTGGATTTGTCCGGGCGTCCGTCCCTGTCGTATCACGCCAATTTGGCGCGCCCGAATATCGGCGGCATGGACGCGGAATTGTTGCGCGAATTTTTCCAAGCATTAACCAATCATGCAAAATTGACTTTGCACTTGGATTTGTTGCGCGGCATTAACGCGCACCACCAAGCGGAAAGCATGTTTAAGGCGTTCGGCTTGGCGTTGAAAATGGCGGCGGCAAAAACCGGCGGCGGGCTGCCCTCCACCAAAGGCGTTTTATGATTGCCGTTGTGGATTGCGGCATGGGCAATTTGCATTCCGTAGAATCCGGTTTGCGCCGCGCCGGGGGCGCGCCGGTTATTACTTCCGCGGCGGAAGATATTGACCGCGCGGATAAAATCGTGCTGCCCGGAGACGGGCATTTTGCCGCCGCGATGTGCGAAATAAACCGGCGCAATTTGCGCGCCGCGTTGTTGCGGGCGGCGGAGGTAAAACCGTTTTTGGGAATTTGCATCGGCATGCAAGTATTATACGAAGGCAGCGACGAAGCCGAAGATGCGCCCGGGTTGGGATTGTTTCGCGGGCGCGGGCGCAAACTTTCGGCGGCAAAAAAAATTCCCCACATCGGCTGGAATACCGTCCGCCAAAAACGCCCGCATCCGATATTGCGCGGCGTGCCGGACGGGGCGCGGTTTTATTTTATCCATTCCTATTTTTGCCCGCCCGACAACGCCGCGGCAACGGCGGAATACGGCGAAACTATCGGCGCGGCGGCGGCGCAAAATAATATTTTTGCAACGCAATTTCACCCCGAAAAAAGCGCCCGCCACGGCGCGCGCATGTTGGAAAATTTTGCCGCCGGTTAATTTTTGCATCATGCGGGGGCGCAAAAACATGCCTTCCCCCGCCGCCGTTTTCGCTTTCGCGGGGACGGCGGAATAAAATATAATTGCGCATGATGAACGGACCGTCCGGTAAAAATAATTTGCCCGGCGCGGCGCGGGCGGAAAGGCGCGCCTTGGGGGCGTTGATGGTTGTAGCCGGAATGACTCTTATTGTTCTTTGCGAAGGCGTCGGCAAAAATTTAATGCAAACGCTTCCGCCGTTGCAGGTGTTTTTTGGCAGATTTTCCGCGCATCTTTTCGTCCTTGCGCCGTTTGCCGCGTTTGCCTGCCGCGGCGGATTATTTTCCGAATTTAATCCGCGCGCGCAAATCTTACGCGGCGGATTATTGGCCGCTTCGGTGTTTTTGTTTATGCTGGCCGTATCGGAAATCCCGCTGGCGCGCGCTTCCGCGTTGGTGGCGGTGTCGCCTTTTGTCGTCGCCGCGCTGTCGTTT
This sequence comes from Gammaproteobacteria bacterium, assembly GCA_051009035.1. GTDB lineage: Bacteria > Pseudomonadota > Gammaproteobacteria > Tethybacterales > Persebacteraceae > Persebacter. Next base: position 5,228 of record JBPCWY010000116.1, on the reverse strand, counting down.
GCGTTGTTGGGCGAGCGGGTGAATGCGGTTAATTTAATTTGCATCGCCGCCGGTTTTGGCGGCGTTTTATTAATTGCGCGTCCGGACATCGGGCTGGAATGGCATAACATATCCTGCATTGCTTCCGGAGTGCTTTACGCTTTGTTCATGCTCGTATCGCGCAAATTTTCCGGCGGCGCGCCGGGGGTTGCGCGCAGTTTGTATGTCGCGTTGGCGGCGGCGGCGCTTTCTTTGCCGTTGCTGGCGTTTGTGGAAATAAAACCGGTAAGCGGCGGCGCGTTGGCGGCTTTTTTGCTGATAGGTTGCATGTCCGCGTTGGCGCATTATTTAATGGCGCGCGCTTTTGATTTTGCGCCGGCGGCGTTTCTTGCGCCGTTTGCAAATTGGGAAATTGCGGCGGCGGTCGTAATCGGTTTCGCAATGCACGGCGATATTCCGGACATACGCGACTGGATTGGCATCGCCGTTATCGTGTCTTGCGGTCTTGTGCTGGTCTTGCGCGGAAAAAAATAGAAAAGAATAAAAGCGGCGGCGGAAATACGCGGAAGTTAAATTGCCGGTTTTCCGGCTTTCCGCTCCCCCGCCCTTTTATGCGGATTCCGGTTTTCGCCGGAACGGCGGCAAGACGGCGTTTTATAATTCCGAAATTATTTTCCGGTTGCCGCAACGGAATAATTTATTTTCCCGCAGTTTCGGCGCTTTCCGCTTCCGGGAACAGGGCGCGCAGTTGGTATACTTTAATTAATTGCCGCAGGCGGAGCGGAATGTTCGCCAAAGTCAGGCGGCAGTCGCTTTTGGCGGCGCGCCGTTTCCATTCCACCAGCGCGCAAACCGCCAAAGTATTGCCGTCGTCCAGCCCTTCGGCGTTTATGGTTAATTCTTTGTGTTTGGCGATTTCGTCCCGCCCTTCCTGTATCGTTTCTTCGGCGTTGGAAAATTTAATGCCCGCCGGACGGTAGCAATGCGGCGGGGCGGACGGATTGGCGGCGTCGTCGGACATCGGCGGATTAGCGGCTGGCGAGTTTTTGCAACGCTTCGGCAAGTCCCGCCGTGCCGGATTTTTTGGCGATGCCGGCGAATTGCCGCCGGTAAGTCGCCAGCAAACTAATGCTTTCTACTTTGATGTCCGTAATTTTCATTTCGCTTTCCGCCGTTTCGCCGAAAACATATTCCACTTTCGCCGTTTTGCCGCCGCCGCTGATTTCCACCGCAACGAGGGTTTTGCCGTCCGCCCGCAGTTTGGTTTCGGTGATGCGGACTTTTTCGTCCCCGTATTTTGCCAGCACTTTGGCGTAGGTTTTTTCCAGCAAGCCGCGGAACGATTCGGTGATTTGTGTTTTTTCTTCGTCCGTGGCGCGCCGCCAATATTTTCCGGCGGCTTGTCCGGCGAGGTTGCGAAAATTAATAATCGGCGACATTTCTTTTTGGATTAATGCGAGCGTGGATTCGTCCGACAACGCGCCGCTGTCGCGCAAAATTTTCAATTCCCGCACGACCGCATCGTTGCGCGTCTCCAAATTTTTAGCGACATCTTCGGGGGACGCAAAAGCGGCGGCGCAAAAAACGGCAATGCAGGCGGCGGCAAAAAACGCGGCAAAGCGCAATAAAAAACGCGGCAAAAAACGGGCAACGGCGCGCGCGGTCATTCGCCCGCCTTGTCAAACAAAAACTTGCTAATCAAGTGTTCCAGCACGATTGCGGAATCGCCGCTCACCGTCGCGTCTTGTTGCAAATCGGTTTCCGAACCGCCGGGGCTGATGGAAACATATTGTCCGCCGAGCAAATTGCCGGAGACGATGGAAAAAATGGAATCGTCCGGAAACGAATACTTTTGGTCAATCACCAGCACGACTTCGGCGATAAACTCTTCGTTGTTAAATTCAATATTCTTAACCCTGCCGACATGGACGCCGGAGCTTTTGACCGCCGCCCGCGGCGAGAGGGAGCCGATTTCGTCAAACTGCGCCCGGATGACATAACTTCCCGAATCCGAAACGGCGGCGATATTGGCGGCGCGCAGGGCGATAAAAGATACGGATAACGCCGCGCCGACGACAAAACAGCCGACTAAAAAATCAAGTTTGTGGCGGGTGGTCATTGCGCGCATGGCAAAATTATACCATAAACGCGGTTAGCACGAAGTTGAAACCCAGCACCGCCAGCGAACCTTTAATCACGGTGCGGGTCGTTGCGCTTGCCACGCCTTCCGCCGTGGGGACGCAAAAATATCCTTCGTAAATCGCGATGCCCGCGGCGACAAAACCGAAAACCGCGCTTTTGAGAGTCCCCAAAACAAAGTCGTCGTAAAAAAGAACGCGCTCCTGCATCAGCGACCAAAACGCCCCTTCGTCTATGCCGATTTGCGGCACCGCGATAAGATACGCGCCCGCCACGCCGACTGCGTCAAAATACATCGTCAGCAACGGCAGGGCGATGACGCCCGCCCACAAACGCGGGCAGAGCTCGCGCGAAATTGGATTGACCGCCATCATTTCCATCGCGGCGAGTTGTTCGGTGGATTTTTTTAATCCGATGGACGCCGTCATGGCGGTGCAGGCGCAACCGACAAATAATAATCCGGCGCTTACCGGACCCAATTCCCGAAACAAAGTCAGCGCCACGCCCGCACCGACCAACTCCACTTGTCCGTAGCGGTTGAGCAGCACATAAAATTGCAACCCCAGCACAAAACCGACAAACAAACCGGCGGTTAAAATAATGACCAGCGTTTTGACGCCGGCGATATGCAGCTGGCGGATAATCAATCCCGGGCGCAAAAAAGTTTCGCCGCTGTGGCGCAGGACGGCGAGCATAAACCGCATGCCCAAACCCAAGTTTAAACATGTCTCTACAAACGGCCAGCCCAAACGCCGGATATCGGCGATAAACGTCAAGTCGCGCCGGTTGCGCCCGGTTTTTTCCATCTCCGGCGGCGGCGGATGCGCTTTCATGCGTTAAATTCTAAATCTTCCGCGAGCGGCGGCGCGGGCTGGTGAAACGGCAACGGGCCGTCGGTTTTCGCGTCCAAAAACTGCCGGACATAGGGCAGGGACGAGGTTTGCATTTCCGCCGGCGTGCCTTGGGCGACCAAATTGCCCTGCCACATCAAATAGGCGTAATCGGCGATTTTAAAAGTTTCGGCGACATCGTGCGTTACGATAATGGAAGTCGCGTTTAACGCCGAGTTAATTTGCTGGATTAAATTCGCCGTAATCGCCAGCGAAATCGGGTCCAGACCGGCAAACGGCTCATCGTATAAAATCAGCCGCGGATCCGTGGCAACGGCGCGCGCCAGCCCCATGCGCCGTTGCATGCCGCCGGATAATTCCGAAGGAAACAACCGCGCCGAACCGCGCAATCCCACGCTTTCCAATTTCAACATGACAATATCGCGCACCGTGGACGGGGCAAGATTCCAATGTTCGCGCAATGGAAAAGCGACATTGTCATATACCGACAAATCGGTAAATAGCCCGCCGAATTGAAATAAAACTCCCACATCGCGCCGCAACAAATATAAATCGCCCGCCGAAAGAGACGAAAGCCGCCGCCCCAAAACGGTAATTTCGCCTTTACTCGGCTCCACCTGTCCGCAAATATTCCGCAACAAAGAAGTTTTGCCGCTACCGCTGCCGCCCATAATGGCGACAACTTGCCCGTGCGGGACGGTCAGCGAAATACCGTGCAGGATTTGCCTGCGCGTATCGTAGGCAAAAGATAAATTAGAAATTTCAATGGCGTTTTCTGGCATGGGGCGTTGGGATTATACCCCAGATTAGATTAAATTATTTAAGTTTCCGCCGCCCATTCCGGCAAAAACCCGCCCGCTTTTCGCCCCGGAAAAAACTCGGCGGATTTTCTAAAACCGGCGTAATTCGCCGCCGCCCAAAAAACCGATTTTCGCCCGCCTTGGAATTAAAAACTTTACCGGATTGATTACGCCGGATTAACGAAAATAGGGCAAAAAGCCGGAAAAGGTTATGCCGCTTTTTTCGCGCCAAAATAAATTTCCCCGCTTGCCGAAAATAAACTAAAATACAGAATTAACAATTATTTATGAAATAAAAACGCATAGCGGGAAAAATCTTTTTCCACAACGGCGGGCGATGTTTCGCGTGAAACATTGCGCGGGGCGGGGCGGGAGTGCTACAATTCGGATATGAGGCAAATTTTGTTGGGCGTTTGCGGGGGCGTTGCGGCATACAAGGCGGCGGTTTTGGTGCGGTTGCTTAAACCGCATTTTGCCGTGCAAACGATGATGACGCCCGCCGCGCGGGAATTTATCGGCGCGGCGACTTTGCGCGCATTGAGCGGAAGGCCGGTTGCAACGGACGAATGGCATGCGCCGCTCAGCGATGCCGGAATGGACCATATCGCGCTTGTCCGCGCCGCCGATGCGGTTTTGATTGCGCCCGCTACCGCTGATTTTTTGGCAAAAGCGGCGGCGGGTATTGCGGATAATGCGCTGTTGTCGGCTTTTTTAGCCGCCGAGTGTCCGCGCTGGGTTGCGCCGGCGATGAATGCGAGTATGTGGAAAGCGGCGGCAACGCAACGAAATATCCGCCAACTTGCCGCGGACGGCGTTTTCGTCCTCCCGCCCGAAGACGGCGAGCAGGCGTGCGGCGAAACCGGCCCCGGGCGCATGCCCGCTCCCGCCGAAATTGTTAAACACTTGCGCGGCGCATTTGGCGCGCCGCTTGCCGGAAAACGCGTGGTCGTCAGCGCCGGAGCAACGGCGGAAAAAATTGACGATATGCGGATTATCAGCAATATCAGTAGCGGAAAAATGGGTTTTTGCATCGCCGAAGCGGCGCATTTTGCCGGCGCGGAAGTCGCCATTATCGCCGCGCGGACGACCGCCACGCCGCCGCCGTTGCCGTTGCGCCGCGTTTTGGGCGGGGCGGAAATGTCCGCCGCCGTTTTAGAAGAATGCGCGCGGGCGGATATTTTCATTTCCGCGGCGGCGGTGGCGGATTTTGTCCCGGAAACGCCAATTACGGGAAAGATTCCGCGCAAAAACGGCAAAACGGTTTTGCATCTTTCCGCCAGCAAAGACATTCTCGCCGCCGTTGCCGCGCGTTATCCGCGCCTATTTACAGTCGGTTTTGCCGCCGAAACGGGCGATACGGAAGCGCAAATCAAAGCCGCGCGGCAAAAAATGCGGCGCAAAAAAACCGCCATGTTTGTCGCCAACAGCGTCCATGATGCGGACGGGGACGACATCCGGC
>JBPCWY010000115.1:0-5945 GCA_051009035.1 Gammaproteobacteria bacterium | reverse complement strand
TCGGCATGCAAATCCCCGGCATCTGGCTCAGTTTGTTTATATGCAACGCCGCCGCCGCCGCGTTTATGCACCGCCGCTGTTTGCGCCTGTTGCGCGAAACGGTAAAACGCCGCGCGCTTGCGGCGGGATAAACATTACCGCGCCGTCAACCGCCTATAATTCCCCGCTTTCTTAACCACGCCAACAAATACGCCATCGGGCGGTCGCCCTTGACGCTGTTGCATGCGCCGCAAAGCAATTGCAAATTTGTTTTCGTATCCTGCCCGCCTTTTGATTTCGGCTCTTGATGGTCCAATGTTAAATTGCGAAACGGAAAATGATGGCGGCAACCCGCGCAATGCCCTTCCTGCATGCCGTAAAGAATGTGCGCGTGTTCTTTTTTGTTAACCATAATCGCGCCGTTGTCCGTGCGCGCGGGAAAGTTTTCGCGCATAATTACTTTCTTCCACGCGCCTTTTGTAGAAAGCATGTCCTGCGCGTCCTGCAGGCGCGTTTTGATTAAGTCCGCCGCTTTGTTTGATATATCAACGCCGACCCATTGGCGGTTTAGGGTTTCGGCGGCGACAAGCGTAGTCGCGCAACCGCAAAACGGGTCCAGCACGACATCGCCTTCGTTGGAAGACGCTTTGATAATCCGCTCCAAAAGCGCGAGCGGTTTTTGAGTCGGGTAGCCGGTGCTTTCGCGGCTGTTCTTTTTTACCGCCGGAAATTGCCAGACGCTTTCGGGAATTTTTGTATGTTTGCCGCCGGTATATTTTTTACCGCCGAGATTGCGGGCGGTTTTATAACGCGCAATGGATTCTTCCTTAATGGGAATTTGAATGTCGCCGGCGTTAAAAGTGTAATTGCCGCCCGCCGAATAACGCAGCAATACGTCGTGCTTGCGCGAAAAATCCCGTTTGGGGCGTCCGGGCGTATCGTGGTAAAACCAGATAATCTCGTTGCGAAAATTGCGCGCGCCAAAAACCGCGTCCATCAACAATTTTAACGAATGCGACATCGTCGGGTCGCAGTGCAAATAAATGCTTCCCGCAGATTTAAGAAGGCGGCGCATTTCCAAAAGACGGCGCGCCATAAAAATTAAATACGCTTTGTCGCCCTTCCCGCCGACCATTCCCGCCGCATCAATCACCGCCGCCAACGCGGGATGCCGCTCGGAAATCTGCCCGACCCATGCCAAATCTATATCGTCCAAAGTCCACGCGTCTTTAAAAGACACGCCCGCCGCCTTACTCCCAATCGGCGCGGAATAATGGCGGTTGGAATTGAACGGCGGGTCAAGATAAATTAAATCCGCGCACTCGGAATTTAAATTATCCAAAATATCCACATTGTCGCGGATAAATAAAGTTCTGTTTTTGACATTTAATTCGGGCATTTTTGCCGATTCTCCGCAAGTAAAACATTTTCGCAAAAGGCGCGGCGGCGGATATTGCGCGCCCTCGCCGCGCGTTTTTTCGCCGCCCCGCCTTGTCGCCAAACGCCATTATGCCGCATTTTTCCCCGAAAATCCAACCCCCGAAAACGCCGCGAAAAATAAAAATTTGCAAATGCCGGATTTTAAGGTTAATAACCGCGCAATTCCCGTTAAAATCTTCTTGTGAAAAGACGAAGTTTTATGCAAATCGCGGCGGCGTTTTTGGCGGCGCCCGCAACGGCGGCGAAAGAAAGCGCGCCGTCCGTCGCCGCACTGGACGGGGCGGAGCCGTTTATCGCCGATATGCGCGCGCGGCACGGTTTTGCGCCCGAAGAATTGCGGGCGTTTTTAGGGCGGCTCAAAGTCAACCGGCGCGTGATTGCGCTGATGGACGCGCCCGCCAAACCGGGGCGCAAAACTTACTGGCGCGAATACCGGCGGCGGCAGCTTGCGCCCCGGCGCATCGCCGAAGGCGCGGCGTTTATCCGCCGCCACCGCCAAATGCTGGCGCGCGCCGAAATGGAATACGGCGTACCGGGCAATATCATCGCCGCGATTTTGGGCGTGGAAACGCGCTACGGAAAAATACTCGGCGATTTTTCCGTGGCGGAATCATTGGCGACTCTGGCGTTCGCCTATCCGCGGCGCGGCGATGAATTTCGGCGCGAATTGGAAGAATTTTTAATTTACGCGCGGCAGGCGGCGATTGACCCTTTGCTGTTGCGCGGTTCTTTTGCCGGGGCGTTTGGCATGCCGCAATTTTTGCCCGGCAGCGCGCGGCGTTTTGCCGTGGATTTTGACGGCGACAATCGCATAGATTTATTTTCCGCCCCCGATGCGGCGGGCAGCATCGGCAATTTTTTGCTGCAACACGGATGGATTCGCGGCGGCGCAATTTTATATCCGGCGCAAGTTAAAAACCCCGCGCCCCTGTTGAAAGCGGTCCATGAAAATAAATACAAACCGCTGTGGACTCCGCAACAACTCGCCGAAGCGGGCGTGGACGCGGGCGGCGAAATTTCCGAAGAATTGTATTTGGTGGTGGATTTGGAAAACCGCTACGATTCCGAATACCGCATCGGCGCGCAAAATTTTTACGCGCTAACCCGCTACAACAAAAGTTTTAAATACGCGACCGCCGTGTTTGATTTAAGCGAAGCCCTCGGCGCGGCGGCAAAATGACTTCGCGCATCGCCGCCGGTTTGGAATACGACGGCGGCGCTTTTCGCGGCTGGCAATCGCAGGCATGCGGCGGCGGAGTCCAAGACGCCGTGCAAAACGCGCTTGCGCCGCTAAACGGAAAACGGATTACCGTGCATGCGGCGGGACGAACGGATGCGGGAACGCACGCCGCCATGCAAATCGCGCACTTTGACGCCGCCGCAACCCGTCCGGAAAAAACATGGGCGCGCGCCGCCAACGCCGTCCTCCCCCCGCAAATCTCCGTCCTGTGGGCGCATGCCGCGCCTCCCGATTTTCATGCGCGATATTCGGCAACGCGCCGCCATTACCAATACGCAATTTTCAACGCCCCCGTCCCGTCGCCGCTGCGCCGCAACTGGACGGCATATTGCCGCGCGCCGCTATGCGCCGAAACAATGCAAAACGCGCTGTCGCATCTTTGCGGACTGCATGATTTTTCGGCGTTCCGCGCTTCGTCCTGCCAGGCAAAAACGCCGGTGCGGACAATGCATGCCGCGCGCGCAAAACGGCAAGGCGAAATAATATTATTAGAATTTTGCGCCGACGGTTTTTTACAATGCATGGTGCGCAACATCGCGGGCGCAGTTTTAGAAATCGGCGCAAACCGCCGCCCCCCGCAATGGCTCGGCGAACTATTGGAAAAGAAAGACCGCAATAACTGTCCGCCCCCCGCCCCCGCCGCCGGCTTATACTTCACCGGCGCGGAATACCCCAAAAAATTCAACTTCATCCCGCCCCCCGTCTCCCCGCCTTCGCAAATTAATTTATCAGAAATTAATTCGCTATTTTGCGGATAGGGCTCCGTTGCCGGATATGCGGCAAAAAAATTTTATTCCGGCGAAATTCGCGCAACCAGCCGCCCAAGTATGTTTCCTTTTTGCATGCGCGCAAAACCGTCCGCAATGCGTTCAAACGGAATGATTTCTTCCACTAATTCGTCCAATAAAATTCTTTTATTGCGGAACAAATTAATGAGTATCGGAAAATCCCGGTTTGGATTTGTATTGCCGTAATAACATCCGATAATGCTTTTTCCCGTGCCGACAATATTGTCGGCGGGTAAATGAATTTCCGTTCCGGCGGGGGATATGCCAACGCAAATTACTTTTCCGCCGGATACGGTAGCGTGAAAAGCGTTTTGGATAATATCGGGGTGTCCGAGAGCGTCAAAAGTAATATCCGCGCCGCCGTTGCAAATACCGGAAAGCGTCCGGTTGATATTTTTTTGCTTTCCGCCGACAAAATGAGTTGCGCCGAATTGGAGCGCAATATCCCGCTTATTAGCGTTTGTATCTACGCCTATAATAACAGCCGCACCGGCAAGACGCGCGCCCTGCAAAATATTCAATCCGATTCCGCCCAACCCAAAAACAACGACGGAATCGCCAAGTTGCACTTTGGCGGCATTAACAGCCGCGCCAATTCCGGTAATTGCCGCGCAACCAATAGCGGCGGCGGATTCGCTGGTGATGGATTCTTCGCGCAAAGAAATACAGCCGCTCGCGGGAACAACAGCATGGCGGGCAAACGATGCCACGCTGGAATAATGATATACGGTTTTTCCGTCCTTATCCCGCAAACGCGTTCCGCCTCCGGGCAATTCGCCGGTAATATAACAATTATCGGCGACTTCGCATAACGCCGGATTGCCGCGCAAACATGCGCGGCACGCTCGGCATTCCGGCATCCACGACAAAATTACGCGCTCGCCAATTTGGAGATTGTCTACGCCGTCCCCTTTTTTTTCAACAATGCCGACGGCCTCATGTCCCAGCACGATGGGCTTGGGCGTTTCGTCGTTTCCTTCAATGGAATGCAAATCGGAACGGCATAATCCGGCGGCGGCAATGGCGACTAAAACTTCGCCCCGCCCCGGGTCGTCCAAAAATACGGTTTCCGCGCGCATTTTCTTTCCGACTTCGCGCAAAATAAACGCTTCGGTTTTCATGCCAAACTTTCGCGGACGGTCAAAAACCCAAAGATTCGCGAAACGCCGCCCGCCCGTCTTTGCCGTCATGCGACCGGACTCCCGCAAGCCAACGGTCAACAACTTCCGGATTCGCTTTCATGTAAGCGGTGGCGGCGGCTTTCGGCTCTTGCTCTTCGTCAAGAATCGCGCTCATAATTGTATTTTCTATAATCAGCGTAAATTTTAGATTATGCAAAAACTTGCCGACATTTTCGCATTCCGACAAATAACCGCGCCGCACATTTGTAAATATTTCCGCGCCGCCTAAATTGGGTCCGAAATAATCGTCGCCGCCGGTCAAATAAACAATGTCATGGTTAACATTCATGGGATGCGGCGCCCACGCCAAAAAGGCGATCCATTTGCCGCTTTTAACCCGCTTGGTCACCTGCGTCAACATGCCTTGCTCGCTGGATTCTACAAGTTCAAATTCGCCCAAATCAAAGGCGTTTTTGGCAATCATATCCAAAATCAAACCGCCTCCGGAATCCCCCGGCTCAAGCCCGTAAAATTTGCGTTCAAATTTGTCGGCATGTTTGGCAATATCCGCAAAGTCCCGGACGCCGGCGTCGGCGACATATTTCGGCACGGCGATAGTGTATTTTGCGCCGGTTAAATTGGCGGGCTTCAATACTTCCACATCGCCCGTCTCCAAATAAGGCCCGACATCGTTTGCCATGGACGGTTCCCAATCGCCAAGATAAATATCAATATCGCCGTTTTTCATTGACGCATATGTTACGGGAATGGATAAATTAATTTCCTTGGGCGAATAACCAATCGCTTCCAAAATAACAAGCGCAACCGCGGTTGTCGTGGTGGTATCCGTCCAGCCGACATTGGAAAAACGCGGAGTTTTGCACGACTCCGCCTCCGCCGCAAAAGCGGGCAAATGCACGCCAAAAACCAACAAAGCGGACAACATAATAGAAACAAAGTTTTTCACGGCGGTCTCCTTTTTGGATTAAAAATAAAGCATGAGAATATTCCAGAAATTCCCACAGCCGCAACTTTACCCGAAAAAATCCGCCAAGTCAACCTCTTTTCTCAAAAACCGCGCAAGCTGCGGCGCATCCCCGCCGAAAATGCCGAAAAATGGGAGGATAGGCGGCATTTTCTTGTGTAATTTAATGATTTTTTTTCCGTTGTTAAAACATTTTTTGCGTAATTTAATAATTTAACTGCATCGCGAAAAGATTATTAACGGCAAAATTGCGCGCGTAAATCCATTCTACACGCATTCCTCCAACAACTGCCGCGCCGCTTCTTTTGTTAATTTAACCGGATTGCCCGCCGCGCTTGGGTCGTTGACGGCTTGCGCCGCTAATTCGTCTAAATTATCGGCGGCGACTCCGA
>JBPCWY010000114.1:0-18800 GCA_051009035.1 Gammaproteobacteria bacterium | reverse complement strand
GGCTTCCAAAACGGATTCTACTCGGATGATTTGGACGGCGTGCAAGCCGCTGGTTAATTTCCGAATGTTAATTTTATGCCCCATCGCTTCCAAAGGCGCTTTTAATTCTTCCGCCGCCGTGCCTTCTTCCAAATCGGTCGCGCCGTTGCGGTTGGCGTAGTGCGGCAAATCCAGCGCGCGTTGAATATCCATTTCCCAATCCAAAACGGCGACGAGCGCGCGCGCGACATAATTAATAATGCGGCTGCCGCCCGGCGAACCGATTGCCAATACCGGCGCGCCGTTTTCAAAAACAATAAACGGCGACATGGAACTGCGCGGGCGTTTGTTCGCCTGCGCACGGTTGGCGATTAGCGCGCCGTCTTCGCCTTTCGCGGCAAACGAAAAATCGGTGAGCTGGTTGTTTAACAAAAAACCGCGCGCCATTAATGTAGAGCCAAACGCGTTTTCAATGCTGGAAGTCATGGAAAGCATGTTGCCGTCTTTGTCCGTAATGGAAAAATGGGTCGTGGACGGCAAATCGGGGGACGCGCCCGCCGCGCTTTTGGGAATGCCGGTTTCGGCTTTGCCGGAATCTTGCGCGGGGTTAATTAATGCGGCGCGCGATTTAAGATAATCCGCGTTTAATAATGCCGCCGCCGGCACCGGATGAAAATCGGCGTCCGCCATGTGCGCCGCGCGGTCGGCGTAGGCGAGGCGCGCCGCCTGCGTAAATAAATGCGCCGCTTGCGGCGACATGGGCGGCAGGGACGCCATGTCAAAATTTTCCAATATTTTTAAGATTTGCAGGACGGTCAAGCCGCCGGAAGTCGGCGGGCCCATCCCGCAAATTTTATATTTTCGGTAGGGCGCGCAAACGGGCGGGCGCGCTTTGGCGCGGTAGTTTTGCAAATCGGATTCGGAAAGCGCGCCGGGGTTGTCTTTGGCGTTGCGGACGGCGGCGGCGATGTCGCGGGCGATTGCGCCGCGGTAAAACGCTTGTGCGCCGTTTTCGGCGACGGCGCGGAAGGTTTCGGCGAGGGCGGGATTTTTGAGCCATGTCCCGGGCGGCAGGGGCGCGCCTTCGGGGGTAAAGAAATATTTTTTCGCCGCGGGATATTTGCCCAACCCGCCGACTTTCGCCTCGCTGGCGATGGAAGCGGAAAGGCGCGGCGAGACGGCAAAGCCGTTTTCGGCGGTGTTGATTGCGGGCGCAAACAGCGCGCGCCACGGCAGTTTGCCGTGTTGCCGGTGCGCCAATTCCAGCATGGCGAGCAACCCCGGCGCGCCGACCGCCCGACCGCCGACAACCGCTTCGCGCCATTTCATTTTTTCGCCGCCGGGGGCGAAAAGATTTTCGTCCGCCGCGGACGGGGCGGTTTCGCGCCCGTCGTAAGTGGAAAGTTTTTGGGCGGCGGCGTCCCAATACAACAAAAACGCGCCGCCCCCGATGCCGGAAGATTGCGGCTCCGCGACATTCAAAACCATTTGCACGGCAACCGCGGCGTCCATTGCGCTCCCGCCTTGTTTTAAAATTTCCAAACCCGCCGCCGCCGCAAGCGGGTTTGCCGCGCTGACGAGCATCGTTTTGGCGCGTGCGGACGGGGCGGCGTTTGCCGCGGTTAAAATTAATGCCAGCGATAAAAACGCGGCGCGGCGAAAGCAGGGGAAAAGTGTTGTCATTCTTTTAATATACCACATCGCGCCGCGCCGCGGGGTATTTTTGCTTTTTGCGGACGGGCGTATTAGCCGCCAGTCAGCCACTTTTCGGCTTCGTCTTTTTGCGCCGTTGGATACGCTTTTACTTCCAGCCCGGGAAATAAATATCCTTCAATTTCGCCGATGCGGCGCACCCACGCCGTATTGCACAAGACGGCGGTGCGGTGAAATTTGGCGAGCAGCCGGAACATTTCGGGCAGGCGCGATAATTCCACCATCAACGCGCCGAAAGTCGGCAGCTCAAAATCGTCGTTGATGCGGTAGAGCATCACGCCGTTTTTGAAGCCGGCGCTTTTTTGGACGAGTTCGTCCAAAAACGATTTCATTTCATCCGCGTTAATTTCGCCGCCGAATTCAACATCCAGCCGCCCGGGATTTGTTTGTTCTATTTTATGCATAGCCGCCTCCTTCTCGGGGTTCATTAATAATTATACGGACGAAAGGAAAAAAAATCAAGGCGCGCGTTTTGCGGGTTTTTTGGCTATAATGGCAAAAAACCGCGGGCGCTTAGCTCAGGGGAAGAGCGTCGCCCTTACAAGGCGAAAGTCGGGGGTTCAAATCCCTCAGCGCCCATTCGTTTTCGGACAGCCAAAAAAACGGCGCCAAATATTTTTTCCGCTTCGCCGTTTTTTCGCCGCGCGATTTTAAATATTAATTTTTGTTTGTTTCTTAAATATTTTCCGCGGCAATTTTCGCCGCGCAATTTGCCGCGATTAAAATTTTGGCGCGGTTTCGCCGGGTTGCCAGCGGGGATAAATTTCAAACGCATAATCGTTTTGCGTGTTGCCCGGTTTTTTTGTTTTTGTTTTTTTAATTTGCAATGCGGCGGCGAGGGCAATCATCGCCGCATTGTCGCCGCAGTGGGCGGGTTTTGGGCGGTGCAAATCCGCGCCCGCGCATTGCCGCTGCAATTCCCGCCAAACCGCGTTATTTTGCGCTACGCCGCCGACTGCGGCGATTCGCGCGGCGCCGGTTTTTTGCATGGCGCGCGCCGCCTGCCGCGCCAAACCTTCGGCGGCGGCGGCTTGGAATGCGGCGGCAATATCCGCCGCGCGGTTTGGCTCTTGCGCCGCCAGCCGCCGCACCGCGCTTTTTAATCCGCTAAAACTAAAATTGAGATTTTTTTGCGCCGGAGAGGGCAGGGAAAAATTTTGCGCGTTTCCTTTGGCGGCGAGTTTTTCCAATTTTGCGCCGCCCGGATATTCCAACCCCAAAAGGACGGCGGTTTTATCAAACGCTTCGCCCGCAGCATCGTCCAAAGTCGCGCCCAGCAACGAAAAATCGTCCGCCCCGCGCGCAAGCCATATTTGGGTGTGCCCGCCGGACGCCAGCAACGCCAAATAAGGAAAAGCAAAATCGGGGCGCGCCAACAGCGGCGACAAAATATGCCCGGTTAAATGATTGACCGGAACGGCGGGAATGCCCCACGCAAACGCCAGCGCATTTGCCGTCGCCGCCCCGGCGAGCAACGCCCCCGCCAAACCGGGTCCGGCGGTATAGGCGATGCGGTCCGGCGTTTCGCCGCATTCTTCCAACAATTCGGCGAAGAGCGGCAACAAGCGGCGGATGTGGTCGCGCGCGGCAATCTCCGGCACGACTCCGCCAAACCGCCGGTGCAGCCGCCATTGCGAATAAACGCGCTCGCCCGCAATTTTGCCGCGCGCCCAAACGGCGCAAGCGGTTTCATCGCAGGAAGTTTCCACCGCCGCAACAACCGGCGAAAGAGCGTATTTGGACGCGGACATTTTTTTAATATACCACCTCCGCGCTTCGCCCGCAACTGCGTCGCATTTTTCGCGCCGCGGTTTTTGGAAAAAATGCGTTTTGGAAAAAAATGCGTATTGCCGCGCGGCGCAATTTAGTTTTTAGTTAAACGAAAAAATATTTCCGCAAAAACGGCGCATTCAATATTTCCACAAACCGCCCGCCGCCGATTTTCGCGCCCGTTTTTCTCCCGCCAATTTCATGATATTAAACGAAAGAATCGCCCGCCGCCTGCAACAAGATTCCCTCTTTTGCGGGAAGGGAGAATATTTTTCGGGCGGCGCGGAAATTGCGCGAAATGCCCGGGTTTTTGCAAAAACCGCATTTTGGACGGGGCGGCGGTTTGCGGTTTTTGGCGGCGGAAAGGGTTTTGCCGCCGGGGGCGTTTGCATTTTGGGCGGGCGGGCGTATAATCGGCGCATGTCCAATTATCAAGCGTTAAAACAGAGCGGGGCGGTTTTTGGCGGCAACGCCCCTTTTTTGGAGGAAATATACGACCGCTATTTGGCGAATCCGGACTCCGTTTCGGCGGATTGGCGGCGGTATTTTGACGGTTTGCGCCCCCCTCCGGACGAGGCGGGACACCAGCCGCTCATTGACGATATTGCCGCGCGCGCCGGACGCGCCGCCCCCGCCTCCGCGGCGGACGGCAAAAAACAAGCGGCGGTAACCCGTTTGATTAACCAATACCGCTTTTTGGGCGCGCGCCGCGCCGCGATTAATCCTTTGGAATACGAAACGCCGCCGCTTTCCGACCTCACGCCGCAAGCCAACGGGCTGGAAGATTCGGACATGGACGCGGTTTTTCATACCGACATAACCGGATTGGAATCGGCGAAATTGTCCGATATTGTCGCCAAATTGCAGGAGGTATATTGCGGCACGCTCGCCGCCGAGTGGATGCATATCAGCAACCGGGAGCAGCGCGAATGGCTGCGCGCGCGGCTGGAATCGCCCCGCCCCAAACGCGCCGCCGCCGAAAAAATCGCCCTGCTGGAGCGGTTGATGGCGGCGGAAATTTTGGAAAAATATCTGCACATGCGCTATGTCGGGCAAAAGCGGTTTTCGCTGGAAGGCGGCGACACGCTGATTCCGATGCTGGATGTTTTATTGGAGCGCGGGCTGGAAGCGGGCATTAAAGAATCGGTGATTAGCATGGCGCACCGCGGGCGGCTGAATGTGCTGATTAATATTCTCGGCAAAAAACCCGCCGATTTATTTTTGGAATTTGAAGGCAAACACGAAGTTAGCGGCTCCGGCGATGTGAAATACCACATGGGTTTTTCCAGCGCGCTCCACAGCGGCGGGCGGGAAATGCATTTGGCGCTGGCGTTTAATCCTTCGCACTTGGAAATCTCCAACCCGGTTGTGGAAGGGTCGGTGCGCGCCCGCCAAGACAGACGCGGCGATTCGGCGCGCAAAACCGTGATGCCCGTCCTCATTCACGGGGACGCGGCTTTTGCCGGGCAGGGAGTCGTGATGGAAACGCTCAATTTTTCGCAGGCGCGCGGGTTCAAAACCGGCGGGACGGTCAACATTATCATCAACAACCAAATCGGTTTTACGACTTCCGCTCCGGACGATGCGCGCTCCACTTTCTTTTGCACCGATATTTCCAAAATGGTGGAAGCGCCGGTGATTCATGTCCATTGCGACGATGTGGAAGGCGCGGCGTTTGCGGCGGAAACGGCGCTCGCCTACCGCCAGCAATTCGGCGCGGATATTATCCTGGATTTGGTGTGCTTTCGCCGCCACGGACACAACGAGCAGGACGAGCCGCTGATGACGCAGCCGCTGATGTATCAAAAAGTTTCCGCCCATCCCGGCTCGCCCGCGCTTTACGCCAAACAATTAATTTCCGAAGGGGTGATTAGCGAAGCAAAACACGCCGAAATGGCCGCCGCCTACCGCGCCCGTTTGGACGCCGGCGAATCGGCGAGCGCGAAAGCCGCCCCGTCCCAAAAAAGCGCGTTTGTAGATTGGAAAAAATACGGGCGCGACAATCGCAAATGGGACTGGCGTCCCAAAACGCCGCCTGCAACGGCGCGCCAACTCGCCGCATTGGGGCGCAAAATTTCCGCGTTGCCGTCCGGTTTTACGCCGCACTTGCAGCTCAAAAAACTCGCCGCCCAGCGCGCCGACATGGCCGCCGGAAAACGCCCGCTGGATTGGGGCATGGGCGAAAACTTGGCTTACGCCGCATTGTTGCAAAACGGTTATTCGGTGCGGCTTTCGGGGCAGGATTGCGGGCGCGGCACTTTCGCCCACCGGCACGCCGTGTGGCACGACCAAAAACGCCACAAACGGGACGGCGGCGCGCATGTCCCGCTGCGCAATTTGTCCGAAAAACAGGGCGATTTTTTGGTGATAGATTCCATCTTGTCCGAAGAAGCGGTGCTGGGTTTTGAATACGGTTATTCCACAACGGAGCCGGAGCATCTGGTGTTGTGGGAGGCGCAGTTCGGCGATTTTGTCAACGGCGCGCAAGTCGTCATAGACCAGTTTATCGCCGCCGGACAAGCGAAGTGGGGGCGCATGTGCAATTTGGTCTTGCTCCTGCCGCACGGCTACGAAGGGCAGGGCCCCGAACATTCCTCGGCGCGCATAGAACGGTATTTGCAGCTTTGCGCGGAATACAACATGCAGGTATGCGTCCCGTCCACCCCGGCGCAAATGTACCGCCTATTGTTGCGGCAGGTGTTGCGCCCGCTGCGCATGCCGCTGGTCGTCATCACGCCCAAAAGCTTGCTGCGCCATCCGGAAGCCGTGTCGTCTTTGGAAGAATTGGCGGCGGGCGGTTTTGCGCCGATTTTGCCGGAGACGGACAAATCCATTAAGCCGGAAAAAGTCAAACGGGTTGTGTTTTGTTCCGGAAAAATTTATTACGAATTGCTCGCCGCCCGCCGCGAACGCAAAATTTCCAATATCGCGCTCGCGCGGGTGGAACAATTGTATCCGTTTCCGCACGAATTATTTGAGCGCGAAATCGCCCGTTATCCCGCCGCCGATTATGTCGTTTGGTGCCAGGAAGAACCCGGCAACCAGGGCGCGTGGCACCGCATCCAGCATTATTTGCGCCGCCATTTGCGCCCGCGCCAAAAATTAACCTATTCGCTGCGTCCGTCCGCTTCTTCCACCGCCGCCGGTTACGGCGCGCTGCACAAAAAACAACAGCAGGAAGTGATTGACGCCGCGCTCAATCTTAAATCCATCGTAGAAACGCCGTAAGGAGTCGTTATGAAACAAGTCAAAGTCCCCGAACTTTCCGAGTCGGTCGCCGAAGCGGTTTTGCTGGAATGGCAAAAACAGCCGGGCGCGGCGGTGCGCGAAGGCGATGTGTTGGTTTCCGTGGAAACCGACAAAATCGTCATGGAAGTATACGCGCCCTGCAACGGCGTCCTAAAATCCGTCCACAAAAAAGAGGGCGAACAAGTCGCCGCCGGAGAGTTGCTCGCTTCCATTGACGATACAGCCGCGGCGCCCGCCGAATCCAAACCCGCGGCAAAACCGCAAGCCGCCCCCGCCGCTGCGCCGCCCGCCGCCGCATCCGCGTCTGCTCCCGCCGCGATGCCTTCGGCAAAAAAAGCCGCCGCCGAGCAGGGAGTCAATTTGCAAAATGTTTCCGGCACGGGCAAGGGCGGGCGCATTACGAAAGGCGATGTTTTCGCGTTTTCGTCCGGCGGCGGGCGCGAACGCCGCGCGCCGATGACAAAACTGCGCGCGCGCATCGCCGAAAGATTAATGGAATCGCAAAACACAACCGCGACTCTCACGACTTTTAACGAAGCAAACATGCAGGCGGTGATAGATTTGCGCGCCGCCTACCGCGAGGCGTTTGAAAAAGCGCACGGCGTCAAACTCGGTTTTATGTCGTTTTTCGTCAAAGCCGCCGCCGCCGCCCTGCAGCGTTATCCGATTATCAACGCCTCGGTGGACGGCAACGACATCGTTTATCACGAATACTGCGACATCGGCGTAGCGGTGGGGACGCCGCGCGGCTTGGTGGTGCCGATTTTACGCAACGCGGCGCATCTTTCCATGGCGGACATTGAAAAACAAATCGCCGATTTTGGCGCGCGCGCGCAAACCGGCGCGCTGTCCATGGACGAAATCACGGGCGGGACTTTTTCCATTACCAACGGCGGCGTTTTCGGTTCCATGCTTTCCACGCCGATTCTCAATCCGCCGCAAAGCGCGATATTGGGCGTACACGCGACAAAGCCGCGCCCGATAGCGGAAAACGGCGAAGTCGTAGTGCGCCCGATAAATTACCTGGCGCTATCTTACGACCACCGAATCATAGACGGCCGCGAAGCGGTATTATTTTTAGCCGCGGTAAAAGACGCCCTGGAAACCCCCGCGCGCCTTTTGCTGGAGGTTTGACGAAATTAGTTTGGGGATAATTTAATGCCTGCTATTGTTAACGCTGTTGAAGCGAAAAAAACTTCCGCATTTCCGGCGGGCGGCGCTTTTTCGCAAATTGAAAAATGGACGGGAAAAATTCACCGGGGGGACGCTGTTGCCGTAATGAAAAAAATGCCCGCCGAAAGCGCGGGGGTGATACTGACTTCCCCGCCCTACAATATGCGGAATACTACCGGCGGCGGTTTGCTGCGGGGCGGCGGCGGATTTAGCAAAGGGCGAAAAATACAAAACGGATACGACGGATACGAAGACAATATGCCGCATTCCGAATACGCGGAATGGCAGCGGCAATGTCTGGAAGAAATGATGCGGCTGGCAACCCCGGACGGCGTTATTTTTTACAACCACAAATGGCGCATTCAAAACGGGCTGCTGAATAACAGGCATGACATTGTCGCCGGGTTTCCCGTGCGGCAGGTTATTATCTGGCACCGGAACGGCGGGATTAATTTTAATCGGCATTATTTTTTGCCGACTTACGAAGTGATATACATGATTGCGAAGAAAAAATTCCGGCTGGCGGCGGGGGCGAACAAATACGGCGATGTTTGGCAAATCCCGCAGGAAAAGAAAGTTGCCGAACATATGTGCGCTTTTCCGCTGGAGTTGGCTTTGCGGTGTATTGCAAGCACGGACGCCGAAACGGTGCTGGATCCGTTTATCGGTTCCGGAACGACGGCGATTGCCGCCGAACAGTGCGGGCGGCGGTGGATAGGAATAGAAAAATCGCCGGCTTACGCCCGGGCGGCGGACAAAAGAATCGCGCAGGCAAAACATGAAAAAATCATCTAAACAAAAATTGTTGGATTTCCTTCTCGCCAATACCGGGAAAGTTTTGGATTCTTACGAATTGCAAAGAGCCGCCGGCGGTGCGGTAGAATTTGCGCGGCGGTTGCGCGAATTACGCGCGGAAGGGTGGGACATTGCAACGCATAAAGACGACGCAAAACTAAAAAAGCACGAATATATTTTACGCAGCGGCAAACAAGGAAAAGGAGTCGCTTTTTCGCGCGGCATCTCCAAAGAAACGAGGGCGCGCGTGTTGGAAAGAAACGGCTATACCTGCCAGATGTGCGGCGTTGCGGCGGGCGATACGCACCCGCATAACAACCGGCGCGCAAATTTGCACATGGGGCATATAGTAGACAAAAGCAAAGGCGGTTCGGACAACATGGCTAATTTGCGCGCGCTTTGTTCGGTTTGCAACGAAGGCGCGCAAAATATAACGCCCATCCCGCCGAAAAGCGTGGAGTTGCTTGCCGCCGTCCGCCGGGCGGACAGGAACGCGCAAAAAGCCGTTTATCAATGGTTGCGGGAAAAATTTAAAGACGCGGATAAATAAATTTCGCCGCGATTTAATTCCCCGGCGCTTTTCGCTTTCGGGTGAAGTATTTCCAGCCCGTCCATGCGGCGTAGATGTAGCCGGATACGAAGTAGGCGCCGAGCAGGGCGAGGAGTAATTCCATGAAGGTGTCCGCGAGCGCGTATACCGCCGCGGCGGCGGCGAAAAATAACGCCGTGTGGCGGAACGGGACGCGGCGGCGGCGGATGTTTAATTCTTTAAAACTGTAATAGCGGACGCCGCTGACCATCGTTAACGCCGCCGCAAAACACATCGCGGCGGCGTAGGGCGCGGCTTTTGCGCCGTGAAAATCCCATGCGTCCATTGTCGCTACAAACGAAACAATTAATAACGCCGCCGCGGGCGAAGGAATGCCGATAAAAAAACGCCGGTCCGCGCCGCCGCTTTGCGCGTTAAACCGCGCCAGACGCAGCGCCGCCGCCGCGCAATAACAAAACGCCGCGCACAAGCCGAGCTTGCCCCACGCCGACAACGACCATTGGTAGGCGATGAGGGCGGGGGCGACTCCGAATGAAACGGCATCGGCGAGCGAATCGTATTCCGCGCCGAACGCGCTTTGCGTTCCCGTCCAGCGCGCGATGCGCCCGTCGCAAGCGTCCAATAATGCGGCGATAACAACCGACATCGCCGCGCCCTGCCAATCGCCGCGCACCGCTTCTACAACGGCGACAAATCCAAAAAACAACGCCGCCGTTGTAAATGCATTCGGCAGCAGATACACCGCATGCCGCGGTTTGCGCCCGCTCATGATTCCGCGGCGGCAATGCGGGTGATGCCGCCGACAACCGAATCGCCGAGCGCCACCGCCGGTTTTAGGTGCGGCGGCAAATATAAATCGGCGCGCGAACCGAAACGGATAAATCCGTAACGCTCGCCGCCCGCCAATATATCGCCTTCTTTGGCGTAACAAAAAACGCGCCGCGCCAGCAACCCGGCGATTTGCACGCAAGCCACAGCGCCGAGCGCGCTTTCTATTTCAATCATGTGGCGCTCGTTGCGTTCGGAAGATTTATCCAGCGCGGCGTTAAAAAAAGCGCCGGGAAAACGCCGCGACTGCAACACCCGCCCCGCCGCCGGGCTGCGGTTGGCATGCACATTAAACACATTCATAAACACGCTGACTTTGACCGCGTCTTTGCCGGTCGGCGATTGCGCGCGCCCGATAAATACAACGCGCCCGTCCGCGGGCGAGACGATTTCGTTGTCGGCGACTTGCACGGCGCGCGCCGGTTCGCGAAAAAACTGCGCGGTAAAAACGGCGGCAAGCGCGGCAAATCCAAACGGCCAAGACGCCGCGCCCGCAAACCACGCCGCCGCCAGCGCAACGGCAAATGCGCCGCCGACAATCGCGCGTCCTTCGGGGGCGACGGTCATATCCGAATCACGGCGCGCGTTGCATGCCGTATTCGCGCTCTACTTTGGCGATGCGGACGCGGTAATTGTCATACCATTTTTCGCGCCCGGTTTTTTGCGCGACAAGATGGCGCGGATGGTTTTTCCATTGCTTAACGGATTCCAAATCGCGCCAATACGAAACGGTGATGCCGGTTCCGTTTTCGCAAACGGAATCAATTCCCAAAAACCCGGGCTGCCGCGCCGCGGTTTCTTCCATTTCGCGCGCCATGTCTTCGTATCCTTCCCGAAACGCGGCGCTGCGGGAGGTAAAAATGACGGCGTAATACGGCGGCGCGGGAGGCATTAATTTTTCCCCCGGTCTACCAGCCGGTTTTTGGCTATCCACGGCATCATGGCGCGCAGTTGTTTGCCGACTTTTTCTACCGGCGCTTCGGCGATGCGGCGGCGCGCGGCTTTGAGGGTCGGGCTGTTGGCGCGGCATTCGCCGATAAACTCGCGCGCAAAAACGCCGCTTTGCACTTCGCCGAGCATCTTTTTCATTTCGGCGCGCGCGGCGTCGTTGATAATCCGCCGCCCGCGGCTGATGCAGCCGTATTCGGCGGTGTTGGAAATGGAATATTGCATGTTGGCAATGCCGCCTTCGTAGAGCAAATCCACGATTAATTTTAATTCGTGCAGGCATTCAAAATACGCCATTTCGGGCGCGTAGCCGGCTTCGGTCAGCGTGTCAAAACCCGCTTCTACCAGCGCCGCCAGCCCGCCGCACAACACCGCTTGTTCGCCGAACAAATCGGTTTCGGTTTCGTCCCGGAAGGTGGTTTCAATCACCCCGGCGCGCGCCCCGCCGATGGCGGCGGCGTAAGCCAGCGCGGTATTGCGCGCCTTGCCGCTTTTGTTTTGCGCAACGGCAATCAAACACGGCACGCCGCCGCCCGCGACATAGGTAGAGCGCACGAGATGCCCCGGGCCTTTTGGCGCGATCATGACGACATCCAAATCGGCGCGCGGTTCAATTTGGTTGTAATGAATATTAAATCCGTGCGCAAACGCCAGGGCCGCGCCTTTTTTCATGTTGGGGCGCAGGTGTTCGCGGTAAATATCGCCCTGCGTTTCGTCGGGCGCGAGCAGCATGACAAAATCGGCGGCGGCGGCGGCGGATATTTCGGCGACGGGGAGTCCGGCTTTTTTGGCTTTCTTCCAAGATTCGCCGTCTTTGCGGACGCCGACGACGACATTCATGCCCCCGTCCTTGAGGTTGTTGGCGTGCGCGTGTCCCTGCGAGCCGTAGCCGATAACGGCGATTTTTTTGCCGCGCAACAATTTCATGTTGGCGTCCTTTTGATAAAAAAGTTTCATGGGGTTTCTCCGAGTGTCAAATACGCGCCGATTATAACACGCCCGCGCGGCGAAAACCGCCGCCGGAGGGGTTAGCTTGCGCCGTAAAAATAATGCGGTTTTGCGCCGCAAATATTAAACATTAAAATTTCGCTGTGAAAAAGTATGCCGCTAAAAACATCTTTCGGCAAACTGACGATGGAGCTGATTTCCGGATACTGCCCCGCCGCAAATTTTTGCCAGCGGCGGCTGGCGGCGGTTTGGTTCAAGCGCAATCCGTAAGGCGCAAACAGCACAATCGGCACATGCTTGGAAAACAATTCGGCGGTTTTTTGCAGCCACACTTCGGGCAGCAACGGCCGCCCGCCGTAATGCAGTTTGGCGTATTGTTTGGTTTTGCCGTCAATATTAAAAGGCGGGTTCATCACCACCAGAGCGGGCGGCGCAATTTCGCCCCGTTGTATTTCCAAATAATTCCGCACCGCCGTGCCGGGAAAACCCTGGTCTTCTATGTCAATGCCCGCCACATTAAATCCGTTTTCGCGGAACGGGGCGAGCAGCGAACCGGCGCCGACGCACGGGTCCAGCACCGTTTTTGCGCGGTCAATTTTGTCATGCACGATGCCGTAGATAAACCGGCTCACGCCCGGCGGCGTGTAGATTGTCGCCGTTTTGGGGGCGCGGTGAAAATTATTGCGGTCAATCCGGTACATAATTTCCATTATACACCCGCCCGCGCGGTTTAGTTTCGCCGCCCCGAAGTTTCGCCAAATTGAGCGAAAATTAGCCGTTAAATAATAATCGCTTTGACGGATTGCGAAAAAGGACCGCGCCCCGCCGTGTTTTCGTATTCCCTCGTCCCAACGCTCCAGCCGCAGGGACAGGGAAAGGCGGGGTAAAATTTCGCTTTTATCGGCTACAATACGGGGATGGATTCCGATACTTTTGGCGGGCGGCATGTTTCTAAAATCGGGGGGCGGCGGACGCCGCGGATGCCTTACGATTATGACGCCGCGCTTAATATGCACATGCTCGGGCCGGGCGAGCCCGCGCTTTCGGAGTGGCGCGCGGCGGGGTTGGAATTGCCCGACATGGACGCCGTCCGCGCTTACCGGCTTTCGCGGGTGCGCGCCGAGTTGTTGAAACGCGGGATTGCCGCCGCCGTTTTGTTTGACCCGCTCAATATCCGTTATGCGACCGATTCCACCAATATGCAATTGTGGATTGCGCATAATGCGGCGCGTTATTGTTTTGTCGCGGCGGAAGGTCCGGCGGTTGTTTTTGATTACCACCAATGCGAACATCTTTCGGCGCATAATCCGCTGATTGACGAAGTGCGCCCGGCGCAGTCGTGGTTTTATTTTTCCGCCGGGGCGGGGCTGGATAAAAAAGCGAAACGATGGGCGGACGAAATTGCGAAGTTAACAAAAGAAGCGGGCGGGACGGTTTTGGCGGCGGACAAATTAAACCCGCAGGGCGCGGAATATTTACGCCGCGCCGGCATTGAAATTGTATGCGGCGAAGAAGTCATGGAATGCGCGCGCATGATTAAATGCGCGGACGAAATCCGCGCGATGCGGTGCGCGGTTGCGGCGTGCGATGCGGCGATTGCGGTGATGCGCGAACACGCGCGCCCCGGCGTTTCGGAAAACCGGCTGTGGGCGCATTTGCATGCGGAAAACATCGCGCGCGGCGGGGAATGGATTGAGACGCGGATTTTATCCGCCGGTCCGCGCACAAATCCATGGTTTCAAGAATCGTCATCGCGCCCGGTACAAGCGGGCGAGTTGCTGGCGTTTGATACCGATTTAATCGGCGCGTTTGGCATGTGCGTGGACATTTCGCGCACTTGGCTGATAGGCGCGCAAAAACCCTCGCCCGCGCAAAAAGATTTGCACGCCCGCGCGGTGGAGCAAGTCCGGCACAACACGGAATTGTTGCGTCCGGGAATTAGCTGGCGCGATTTGTCGCATCGCGCGCTGGCGTATCCGCCGGATACTTACCGGCATTATTCTTCCATTGTCCACGGCGTAGGGTTGTGCGACGAATATCCGTCCGCGCCTTTTCCGTGGCAGTGGGACGAAGACGCGCCGCTGGAAGACGGCGTGCGTGCGGGGATGGTGTTGTGCGCGGAAAGTTATGTCGGGCGCAAAGACGGGGGCGAAGGGGCGAAATACGAAGAGCAGATTTTAATTACCGAAAACGGCGCGGAGTTGCTGTCGCCGTTTCCGTCCGATTTGGTGATTGATTAAATTTGATTGCCGATTAATTTGGCGGTTGATTAAGGCGGTTGATTAAATTTGAGTATTGATTAATCCCGCGGCGCGCGCGTATAATCGCGCAATGCCCGCCGACAATATTATTTTGCGCCGCGCCGAAAACGCGGACGCCGATGCATGCGCCGCCGTTCTCGCGCCGTTTATTTTAAATACGGCGGTGAATATGCACGGCGCGCCGCTGCCGCCTTCGTATTTTGCCGCGTTGATTGCAAAACGGGCGCATTTTTTTGTCGCCGAACAAAAAGGCGAAGTTTGCGGCTACGCCTGCGCGGACGAATGGAACGCGCGTTGCGGTTATGCCGGGACGATGGAAGTCAGCGTGTATATTCGGCAGCCCGCGCAAAACGGCGGGACGGGCGGGCGGTTGCTGACGGCGCTTTTGGATTCTATGCGGGCGGGCGGCATCCGCGCGGCGGTCGCATTAATTGCCCTGCCAAATCCGCCCAGCGTCCGCCTGCACGAAAAATTAAATTTTGCGCCGTGCGGCGTGATGCCAAAAGTAGGTTGGAAATTTAACGCCGCGCACGACATCGGCGTTTGGGTTTGCCCTTTAGTTTAATGTCCGGCGCGGCGCGTCCCCAAATTGGCGTTGATGTTGATTTTGCGGCGCGCCTTTTGCGCGGCGGAAAATTAGCCGCATTCGCCACGGAAACGGTTTACGGATTGGGCGCGCTGGCGTCCGACAAAAAAGCGGTCGCGGCGATGTATGCGTTGAAGGGGCGTCCGTCCGCGCATCCTTCCATTATTCACTTGGCGGATTTTGGCGAAGCCGAAAAGTGGGCGCGCATTCCGCCCGCCGCAAAAAAACTCGCCGCGGCGTTTATGCCCGGCGCGTTAACTTTGCTGTTGCCCGGATTGTCCGGCGGCGCGGTTGCGTTGCGCGTTCCGGCGCATCCGCAGGCGCGTTTATTGCTACAAAAAACTGGCGGCGGAATCGCTGCGCCTTCGGCAAACCGCTTTGGAAAAATCAGCCCGACAACCGCGGCGCATGTGCGGGCGGAATTTCCCCGCGCCGATTTGTATATTTTGGACGGGGGCGAATGCGCGTTGGGAATTGAATCCACAATCGCCGGATGTTTGGACGGGCGGCTTTTTCTATTGCGTCCGGGGGCGGTTGCGGCGGAAGATATTGCGGCGGCGGCGGAAATGCCGTTGTCGCCGCCGCCCGCCATCGCCGCACCCGGGCGGCTGCCTTCGCATTACGCCCCGCGCAAACCGCTGGCGTTATTTTCCGCCGAAGCGTTGCATGCCATGCCGCCGGTTTTGCGGTTAAAATTGCCGCCGCCGCGCGGCGAAACGGAGATTGCGGCGGCGGAAGCGGCGGTATTATCGCGCCGCCGTCCGGCAAAAACCGCCCCCGAATTATGGCGCAACGCCGCTGCATGCCCGCGCGAATACGCCCGCCGTTTATACGGCTTATTGCGCGAATTGGACGAAACGCCCGCCCCCGCCATTCTCGCCGAAACACCGCCCGAAACGCCGGAATGGGCGGCAATCCGCGACCGCCTAACCCGCGCATCGGGCGGGGGATAATTTCGCGTGCCGCCCGTTTTTGCGCCTTTCCGCCAAGGGAAAAACCGCGTATTTTGGAAGCGGGAAAGTAGGAACGGAAAAATATTTCATTAAGTCCCGTCATTCCCGCGAAAGCGGGAATCCAAAATGCGGGGCATTGTTGCAGGATTTTAATACTTCGCCGCAGTTTGCGATTTGGATTCCCGTCCCCGCTTTTGCGAGGGCAGGTTCTTCGCAGGAATGACGGCGGAGAGGGGCGGGCGGCAAAGCGGAATTTTGCGGGAATGGCGGCGGAGTGTGCGGGCGGCGAGGCGGGGTTTTACGGGAGTGGCGGGAATGGCGGCGGAATGGACGGGGGCGGGTAGCAAAAAATCGGGCGGGTTTTTCTTGTTTTTCCGAAATCTAAAAATCTTCTAAAATCTTCCAAATTTTCAATTTTTCGCCTAAATCCGCTTAAATTCCCCCAAAACCGCGCTACAATGCCGCTTCGCATTTTGCCCTTAAAGCCGCATTTTGCAATTCCCAAACGGCGCGGTTTTTTGGGCGGGGCGAATTTTTTGCGGAATCGCGGAATTGTGGTATTATCCAAAAACAAAAACACAGAGGAGGGAAATCATGAAAGTTTCCGACATTCTAAAAACCAAAAAACGGGCGGGAAAGATTTTGTCCGTCAACGCCGGCGACGAGATTTTGTCCGCCGTCAATAAAATGGTGGAAAACGACACCGGCTCGGTGGTGGTGTATGACGACAAGCGGTTCGTCGGCATGCTGACATTCCGCGAAGTGTTAATCGCCCTGCACCGCAAAGGGTATGAAGCCGGTTCGCACATTACCTGCGGCGAAATGGTGGATACGGAACACCCGCACTGCGCCACGCCGGACGACAGCATAGACCAAATCCGCAGCATTATGACGGGCAACCACATCCGTTATTTGCCGGTCGTGCGGGAGGGCGAATTGACCGATGTCATTTCGTTTTACGATGTCGCGCGCAGCATCGCCAAAGCGGCGAGTTACGAAAACCGCCTGCTCAAAGAATACATCCGCAACTGGCCCGAACAAGCCGCGGAGCCGGAAGAAGAAGACGAAAAGTGAGCGCGCCGCGCGCCGAAAGAATGGCGCGCGTGCAAGCCGCCATGCGCGCCGCCGGCATTGGCGGGGAAATTGTACAGCTGCGCGAAAACACGGCAACGGCGGCGCGGGCGGCGGAAGTTTTGGGATGCGCCGCGGGCGAAATCGCCAAATCATTAGTGTTTCGCCGCCTCGCCGATGATGCGATGCTGGTCGCCGTTTTGTCCGGCGCGCAACGGGCGGATACGGAAAAACTTGCGGCGGCGGCGGGCGGCAAAATCGCCAAAGCAGACGCGCGTTTTGTTTTGGAAAAAAGCGGATACGAAATCGGGGGCGTCCCGCCGCTGGGACATGATTCCGCCGTCCCGGTTTTTGTAGAATCCGGAATGCTCCGCTACGAAAAAATGTGGGCGGCGGCGGGTTCCGCGCATGCGGTTTTTGCATTCGCTCCCGCCCAACTCGCCGCCCGCGCCACCGCCGCCGATTTTGCGGCGAAAAGCATGCGGTAAAAAATGCATGCGGCGTAAAGTAAAATTGACGGCGTAAAATAAATACGGCAAAAAACGAAACTTGCGGCAAAAAACAAATGCGGTAAAAAATAAAACTTGCGGCGTAAAATTCCGCCCCGCCCGCCATTTTTCTTCCATGTCATTCCTGCGAAGGCAGGAATCCAATCGTTTAATAAGACAAAGAAATTTCCGCCGCCAAAGTAAAGACAAAGGCGGGAAAATTGACCGGCGCGCCGTTTATGAATAAGCGGAAAAATTCCCCGCCTTCGCCATGCCTGCAACGGCGGGAATTTTTGGGACGCACAAAAATATAAGATTCCTGCCTACGCAGGAATGACGGCGGAGGGCGGGAATGGCAGGCAGGCGGGAATGGCGGATAGGGAGGGATGACGGACAAGGAGGAATGACGGAAAGGGCGGAATGACGGCGGAGGGGGAATGGTGGCGGAGAGAGGGGAAGCGCGCGGGTTTTATGTCATGCAAAAACGCCGCGGTAATTTTTAATATTTTACGCCAATGCCGCGATGATGGCGGCGGCGGCGCAGGCGAGCATGCCACAGATTTCCGTTGCGCGCGGTTTTTCGGAAAAGGCGGCGCGTCCTAATAAATACGCCAGCGGCAATTCCGCTTGCGCTAATGTTTTGACCAACGCCGGATGCGTTAGCGCAAACGCCGTAAGCCATCCCGCCGAACCCAAAAACGAAGAAACGCCGACCGCCAAAGCGCGCCGCCGGACGCGCCAAATCGCCGCCGCATGCAAACGCTTTTTCCAACACAACACCGCGCCCAACAAAAACGCCTGCAAAAACAACATGACAAACAACGCCAACGCGGCGGAAGCGGCGGGCGAATCGGAATCCAAATGCAAAACCGCTTTTTTGAGAAACAACGCGGTTAACGCAAAACCGCCCCCGACCGCAACGCCCGCAAACGATGCGCCCGCACCGCCGCCGCGCGGCAGCAACAACAAAACGCCGAATGCGCCGAGCGCGATGCCCGCCGTCTCCGCCGCGGACAACGAAAAATCAAAAAAGAGCGCGCCCAACAGCGCGATTTGCACCGCTTCGGTTTTGGAAAACGCGGTGCAAACGGCGAAATTGCGCCGCGAAAAAAGCCAAACTAACGCCGCAGTCGCGCCGATTTGCGCCGCCGCCGCGCACGCGGTATACGCCAAAAAAGCCGCGTTTGGCGCGGGGATTGGCGCGGGTTGCGCGAGCAAATACAACGGCGCAAACGGCAAAGCAAATCCAAACCGCAGCCAAGTCACCGCCCATCCGTCCAAATCCGCCAACAGCGATTTTTGCCATCCGGTGCGCGCAACCTGCATCACGGCGGCAAACAAAGTAATCGGAATCCACAACTCCACGGCAAAATTATACCGCTTTTTACGCGCTCTTGTTTGCTATTCCCACTTCCGCCGTCGTTTCGGGGGAAGACGGAAGCCACAAGGCTGCGAAGAACTGCAAATCCGGACTCCGGCCTTTACCCG
>JBPCWY010000113.1:0-21236 GCA_051009035.1 Gammaproteobacteria bacterium | reverse complement strand
GAAGAAGTAGAGCGCGGGCAAGTGATGGCAAAGCCGGGGAGCATAAATCCGCACAAGAAATTTGAGGCGGAGGTATATGTGCTGTCCAAAGAGGAAGGCGGTCGTCACACGCCATTTTTCAAGGGATACAAACCGCAATTTTATTTTCGGACGACGGATGTCACGGGTTCTATGGTATTGCCGGAGGGCGTGGAGATGGTGATGCCGGGGGACAATATTGCGTTGTCGGCGGAATTAATCACCTCCATAGCGATGGAAGAGGGATTGCGTTTTGCGATACGGGAAGGCGGCCGGACGGTCGGCGCCGGCGTCGTGACGAAGATATTGGAGTAAGCGAAAGGACAACAGGCCAATAGCTCAATTAGGCAGAGCGGCGGTCTCCAAAACCGCAGGTTGGGGGTTCGATTCCCTCTTGGCCTGCCAAACGGAACAAAACAATGAAAGCGGCGGAAAAAATTAAATTATGGTCGGCGGCGGTAATCGTTACCGGCGCGGTATATTTGGCGGGGTACGAACTCGGCGCCGAACCCGCGGCGGCGCGCCTCGGCGTGCTGGGGGGCGGCTTGGCGCTCGCCGCGCTGCTTGTGGCGTTTTCGGTTTCGGGGCGCGCCTTTGTAGGTTTTGTCAAAGCGTCGCACATTGAACTGCGCAAAGTCATTTGGCCGTCCCGGCAGGATACTTTCCGCGTTACCGGCGTCGTCTTGATTTTGGTTTCAATCGTAATGCTTTTTTTGTGGACGGTGGATTTAATTTTGGGGCAGTTGCTGGAGGCGTTGTCGTCATGAATGCGGCGGCGGAAAGCGCGGCGGAAGTCAAAAATTGGTACGCCGTCCAGGTGCTGGTCGGCTACGAAAAAGCGGTGCGCGAAAATTTGTTGAGCCGAATTAACGACTTCAACATGCAAGACCGCTTCGGCGAAATTTTGCTGCCCGTGGAGCGCATGCTGGAAATCCAAAACGGCAAAAAGAAAATCACCGAGCGCAAATTGTATCCGGGTTATTTGTTTTTGGAAATTGCGGCGGACGAAGCCGACCGCATCCGCCCCGAATGCTGGCACTTGGTGCGGCGGACGCGGCGGGTGGGCAATTTTATATCCGGCGCGCTGGATGCGCCCGCGCCGCTGTCCAAAGATGTCGTGGAAAAAATCCGGCGGCAGATGCGCGACAGCTTTGAAAAAGGTCCGGTGATGCGGGCGCAATTTGTCGTCGGCGACCAAGTGCGGATTAAGGAAGGTCCGTTCAGCGATTTTGCCGGGTCGGTAGACGCGGTCAACGACGAGCGGCGGCGTTTGCGGGTGTTGGTGATGGTATTCGGCCGCTCCACGCCGGTGGAGTTGGATTTTAGCCAAGCGGACAAAATTTAAGGAGATTAAGAAAATGGCGAAAAAAACGGGCAAAAAGATAGCGGGATTAATTAAGCTGCAAGTGCCGGCGGGCTCGGCAACGCCCGCGCCCCCGATTGGCCCGGCGTTGGGACAGCGCGGGCTGAACATTCAAGATTTTTGCAAATCTTTTAACGCCGAGACGGAAAGCGCCGAAAAAGGCGTCCCGTTGCCGGTGGTGATTACCTGCTACGAAGACCGCACTTTTTCCTTCATCGTCAAAAAACCGCCGATGTCGGTTTTGATTCGCAAATCGCTGGGATTGGAAAAAGGCAGCGGCAAGCCGCATGTGGACAAAGTCGGCAAGCTTTCGCGCGCCGCCGCGGAAGACATCGCGCGCGAAAAAATGCCCGATTTAAATACCGAAGATTTGGACGCGGCGGTGCGGCAAGTCGCGGGGACGGCGCGCAGTATGGGCGTGGAGACGGAGGCGTAACATGGCAAAAATGTGCAAACGGCTGAAAAAATCGGCGCTACCCGAAAAAGAATGCGCGCTGGAAGAAGCGCTCGCCGCGGTGGCGGGCGGCAGCGGCGTGAAGTTTGACGAAACGGTGGATATTGCGGTGCAACTCGGCGTTGATACCAAAAAATCCGACCAAGCGGTGCGCGGCGCGGTAACCCTGCCCGCCGGTTCGGGCAAAACGGTGCGGGTCGGCGTGGTCGCTACCGGCAAAGCGGCGGAAGCGGCGGCGGCGGCGGGGGCGGACAAAACCGGCTTTGAGGATTTTATTGAAGAAATTAAAAAAGGCGTTTTGGATTTTGATGTGCTGATTGCCGCGCCGGATGTCATGCACAAACTCGCCGCGGCGGGCAAGATTCTCGGTCCGCGGGGGCTGATGCCCAACCCCAAAACCGGGACGGTGACGGCGGATACGGGCGCGGCGGTCAAAAACGCCAAAACCGGACAAGCGCGTTTTCGCGCGGACAAATCCGGCATCGTGCATGCGCCGGTGGGCAAGGCGTCTTTTTCGCCGGAAGCGCTCAAACAAAACGCGGAA
The DNA here is from genome assembly GCA_051009035.1 of Gammaproteobacteria bacterium. GTDB lineage: Bacteria > Pseudomonadota > Gammaproteobacteria > Tethybacterales > Persebacteraceae > Persebacter. The sequence continues at coordinate 18,857 of JBPCWY010000113.1, read as the reverse complement.
AGCGTCATCGCCGCGTTGAAACGCGCCAAACCGGCGTCCAGCAAAGGCATTTATTTGCGCAAAATGTCCGTGTCCTGCACGATGGGGCGCGCCGTTGCCGTAGATATTTCGCCCTACCGTTAAAAGGAATAATATTGTGATTAGCAAAGAGAAAAAAGAGGCGGTTGTCGCCGAAATGAAACGCCGTTTTGACGCGGCGGAGGCGGTTTTTATCGCCGAAAACGGCGGCTTGTCGGCGGCCGAGATGGCCGCGTTCCGGCGCGAGATGAAAGCCGGCGGCGGGCGCGCGCAAGTCGTCAAAAATACGCTCGCCAAACGGGCGTTTACCGGCGGCAAATACGAATCGCTCGCCGGTTCGCTTTCCGGCGCGCTGATTTTCGGCGATGCGGAAGACCCGACGGCGGGGGCGAAAGCGTTTTCCAACGCGGCGAAAGCCAACGACAAATTTATCCTGCGCGGCGGTGCATTGGCGGGCGGGACGCCGCTGGACAAAGCGGCGATTATCCGCTTGGCGGCGATTCCGGGGCGCGAACAATTGTTGTCTAACCTGCTCGGCGCGATGCGCGCTCCGGCGGCGGCGGCGGCGCGCACATTAAACGAAATTCCGGCGCGGTTTGCGCGCCTAATTGCCATTCTGCGCGACCGGAAAAGCGGCGCGGACGGCGCGTAATTTTTTTGCAAATTTTAACCAACCTAACGGAGAAAAAACCATGAACAAAACGGAAATTATGGACGCCATTGCTTCAATGTCGGTTCTGGAATTGTCGGAGCTGGTGAAGGAAATGGAGGAAAAATTCGGCGTTTCCGCCGCCGCCCCGGCGGCCGCGGCGGCGCCGGCAGCGGGCGCGGATGCGGCGCCCGCCGAAGAAAAAACGCAGTTTGATGTCGTGCTGTCGTCTTTCGGTGCCAACAAAGTGGCGGTGATTAAGGCGGTGCGCCAAATTACCGGGCTGGGCCTGAAAGAAGCCAAAGATTTGGTGGAAGGCGCGCCCAAGCCGGTCAAAGAAGGCATAGCCAAAGGCGAAGCGGAAGAAGCCGCAAAACTCTTGCAAGACGCCGGCGCGTCCTGCGAGGTTAAGTAATTTTTTCCGGTTTATTTTCCGTCCTGCATTCCGCATCCGGCGCTTTTGCGCCGGATGCGGAATGACCCGCGCCCGTCCAAGGAGACCCCATGCCCGCCGAAATTGACAAAGACCAGTTAAACGAATTGCGCCGCCAGTTGCGCCAAATCTGCCGCGCCCAAGACCCGGGCGAAAAAAATCCGGAAACGGGCGAAATGATTAAGAAAATCAAAAACGCCCGCACGCTGGCGCGCCTGCAAGTATTGGCGGAAGAAATCGGCAGCGCGGAAACGGCGGCGGCGTATCCGCGTCCGGCGCAACCGCGGCGGGAGCCGGAGCGTCCGGAGATGGCGGAGCCGAAAATTGTCCCGGCGATTACCGCCGGATTGCGCCCGCTGACCCACGCCGAACAACGCCGCCCGCGCCGTTCGTTTGCCTCGCACCGCGCGGAAGCCGAAATTCCTTCGCTGATTCGCCTCCTCAAAAAATCTTACGAAGATTTTTTGCAGGAAAACGCGGCGCCCGCGGAGCGCGCGATGCAGGGTTTGGAAAACGCGTTTCGCAAAGTGTTTCCGATTGAATCCAGCTCCGGCGCGGTCATTTTGCATTTTAAGGAATACTCCCTGCAACCGCCGAAGTATACCGTCCCCGAATGCCGCCTGCGCGGGCTGACTTACCAGTCGTCCGTTTACGCGCGCATTGACATGGAGATTTACGAGAAAAAAGGCGGCGCGGTAAAAGAAGTGAAAGAAGAAAATGTGTATATGGGCGAGTTGCCGCTGATGACTTCGGACGGCTCTTTCGTCATTAACGGGACGGAGCGGGTGGTGGTGTCGCAGCTGCACCGCTCGCCGGGCGTGTTGTTTGAGCATGATTCCGGGCGCAACGCGGGGGGCGGAAAATACATTTACAGCGCGCGCATTATTCCCTATTTCGGCTCGTGGCTGGATTTTGAATTTGACAAGCGCGATTTGCTTTATTTTCGCATTGACCGCAAGCGCAAAATGCCGGCGACGATTTTGCTGAAAGCGATGGGCTACGGCAAAGCGCGGATTTTGCGCGAGTTTTACGAGTTTGAGGATTTTCGCCTGCGTCCCGAAGGGAAAGTGGACTATAAAATCCGCGCGAAGTTTTTGCATAATGTCGCGCTGCCGTTTGACCTGCGGGTGAAAGGCAAAACGGCGGTCGCCAAATTGCAGCGCGTCAAAAAAAGCGATTTGCGCAAAATCGCGCCGCTGGAAGGCGCCTACCATCCGGCGGGCGGCGAAGAGTTTTTATACGGGCGGCGGCTTGCGCTGGATGTGTTTACGGAAGACGGTGAAGAAATCGCCAAAGCCAACGCGGAGATTGACAAAAATATTTTGGAGTTGCTGCGCATCGCCGAAATCCACGACATCCAAACCCTGTATGTCAACGAGTTTGACCACGGGCCGTTTATCGCCCAAACGCTGGCGCAGGACGAAAAATTGGACGAAGAAAAATCGCGCGAGACGATTTACCGCATGCTGCGCCCCGGCGACCCGCCCAACCGCGAAGTGGTGAACAACTATCTGGATACGATTTTTTACGATTCGTCCAGTTATAGTTTGTCGCATGTCGGGCGCATGAAATTCAACCGCCGCCTCCGCCCCGGGCGTCCGGCGATGGAATACAAAGTCCTGCTGGGTCCGGAAGCGCCGCGCTTAAACAAAGCCGCCGCCGCCGCCGCCGCGGACGCCCTCGTCCAATCCGGCGCTTTCGCCAATATGGAAGACGCCGCGGAATTTTTGGCTTACGCCAAACAATTCAACGCCAAGCGCCCGATTGCCGAAAACTTGGCGCGCGAAGAAGCCGAAAAACTCGCCGCATCGCTCAAAAGCGCGGTAGGCGCGCACGCGGTGGAGCAGACGACTTTGTCGCGGGACGACATTTTAACCGCGGTAAAATATTTGGTGGACTTGCGCAACGGCAAGCAAAAGGTGGACGACATTGACAATTTGTCCAACCGCCGCGTGCGCGCCGTGGGCGAGTTTATTGAAAACCAGTTTTATTTGGGATTGCAGCGGGTCAACCGGGCGATACGCGACCGCTTGTCGCGCGCCGAAACCGACAATTTAATGCCGCACAACCTAATCAGCGCGAAGGCGATTAGTTCTTCGGTTTCCGAATTTTTTAACGGCAACCAATTGTCGCAGTTTATGGACCAGACGAATCCCATCGCCGAAATCACCCACAAGCGGCGGGTATCGGCGTTTGGCGCGGGCGGCTTAAACCGCGACCGGGTGGGGTTTGAAGTGCGCGATGTGCATCCGTCCCACTACGGGCGGATATGCCCGATTGAAACGCCGGAAGGCCCGAATATCGGGTTGATTAATTCCATGTCGCTTTACGCGGAAGCGGACCAATACGGATTTTTGCGGACGCCGTATGTCAAGGTGGACAACGGCGCGGCGACCGGCGAAGTCGCGCGCTTGTCGGCGATTGACGAACAAGGGCGCGCGATTGCGCAGGCGGGCGGCAAGCGCGGCAAAGACGGGCGCTTTTTGGATTCCATGGTATCGGCGCGGCGGGACGGCGAAATTATTTTATGCCGCCCCGAAGAATTGGATTATGTTGATATTGCGCCGTCCCAAATCGCTTCCGTCGCCGCGTCCCTGATTCCGTTTTTGGAACACGACGACGCGAACCGCGCGCTGATGGGTTCCAACATGCAGCGGCAGGCGGTGCCGTGCATGCATCCGGAAAAACCGCTGGTCGGCACCGGCATGGAGCGGCATGCGGTGGCGGGCATGGGTTCCGTAGTGCAGGCGCGGCGCGGCGGAATCGTAAGTTTTGTAGACGCCAACCGGGTCGCCGTGCGGGTTGCCGAAAACGAAATCGTCCCGGGCGAATCGGGCGTGGACATTTACAATTTGTTGCGCCACACGCGCTCCAACCAAAACACCGACATCAGCCACCGCCCCATCGTCCGCGAGGGCGACCGCATTGCGGCGGACGATGTCATCGCCGACGGCTCCGCCACAGATTTGGGCGAAGTCGCGCTGGGACAAAACATGCTCGTGGCGTTTTTGCCCTGGAACGGCTACAACTTTGAAGATTCCATTCTCATTTCGGAGCGGGTCGTCGCCGACCAGCGTTATACTTCCATCCACATCATAGAAGAAGTCGCGCACGCGCGCAGCACGCAACTGGGCGACGAAGAAATTACCCGCGATATTCCGCACCAATCGGAAGCGTCTTTGATGAATCTGGACGAAGAAGGAATCGTCAATGTCGGGGTGCATGTCAAGCCGGGCGATATTTTGGTCGGCAAAATCACGCCGAAAGGCGAGCGCCAACTGACTCCCGAAGAAAAACTTTTGCGCGCGGTGTTCGGCGAAAAAGCCGCCGATGTCAAGGATACTTCGCTGCGCATGCCGCCCGGTTCGGCGGGCATCGTAATTGACGTCAAAGTGTTTGACAGCGATGAAATCAAAAAGCGCGACCTGCGCGATTCTTCCGCCGGACGGCGGATGGAAAGCATCCAAGAGATGGAGCTGGAAGAATTTAAACGCGGGCAGGAAAAAGCGCGCGAGATTATGGAAGACGACGCGTCCGAGCGGATTCGCGCGCTTGTCGCCGGGCGCGTTGCGGCGGTTTCGGCGGGCGCGGTCAAAAAAGACGCGGTGATTACCGAAGAAAAACTGGACGAATTAAAACCCGCCCAGTGGACGAAGCTGCGCGTTGTGGAGCGCGTTGCGGACGGCGGCATTAACGACAAAATTAAAGCCCTTGACGCGCTGTTGAAAAACGAAAACAAACGGCGCGAGGAAGAAATGAAAGCGCAGGAGCGCAAAATTAAAGAAGGGCATTTGCTCCCGCACGGCATCCTTAAAACGATTAAGGTGTATGTCGCGATTCGGCGCAATTTGCAGGCCGGCGACAAAATGGCGGGGCGGCACGGCAACAAGGGCGTGGTGTCCAAAGTCGTGCCGGCGGAAAGCATGCCGTATTTGGAAGACGGCACGCCGGTGGATGTCGTATTGAGCCCGCTCGGCGTGCCGTCGCGCATGAATGTGGGGCAGATTTTGGAGACGCACCTGGGGCTTGCGGCGCGGCGTTTGGGCGAAAAAATCTCCGAGCTTTCGCGGCGCGAACGCGAAAAACAAACGGGCGAGTTGCGCGCGTTTTTGCAAAAAGTATACGACGGAGACGGGCGCGGTTTTGACCCGGCAAAATTGTCCGACGCAGAAATTTTAACCGCGGCGGACAACCTCAAAAAAGGCGTGCCGTTTGCGACCCCGATTTTTGACGGCGCGTCCGAAGACGACATTCGGCGGATGCTGAAACTCGGCGGGTTGCCGTCTTCCGGGCAGATGGCGCTTTATGACGGGCACAGCGGCGAGCGTTTTGAGCGGCCGGTGACGGTGGGCTACATGTATATTCTAAAACTGCACCACTTGGTGGACGAAAAAATGCATTCGCGCTCCACCGGCCCGTATTCGCTGATAACCCAGCAGCCGCTCGGCGGCAAGGCGCAGCGCGGCGGGCAGCGCTTCGGCGAAATGGAAGTGTGGGCGCTGGAAGCATACGGCGCGGCGTATACGCTGTGCGAGATGCTGACCGTTAAATCGGACGACATCTACTGGCGGACGAAAATGTTTGAAGGAATTTCCGAAGGCGATTTGCAGCTGAAAACGGGAATACCCGAGTCGTTCAATGTCCTCGTGCAGGAAATCCGCGCGCTCGGCATTGACATGGATTTTGAATAAGGAGGCGGCACATGCGAAATGTATTTAACATGCTGGAAGGCGCGGGAAAAAAGAAGGATTTTTCCGCGATTAAACTGACCCTGGCCCCGCCGGAAAAAATCCGCGCGTGGTCCTACGGCGAGGTGCGCGCGCCGGAGACGATTAACTACCGCACCTTCAACCCCGAACGGGGCGGGCTGTTTTGCGCCAAAATCTTCGGACCGATGAAGGACTACGAGTGCCTTTGCGGCAAATACAAGCGGATTAAATTCCGCGGCGTGGTGTGCGAAAAATGCGGCGTGGAAGTCACCCTGTCGCGCGTGCGGCGCGACCGCATGGGACACATCAATCTCGCCTGCCCGGTCGCCCACATTTTGTTTTTTAAGGCGCTGCCGTCCCGCATCGGGCTGGTGCTGGATTTGACCATGCGCGACATAGAACGCATTTTGTATTTTGAAGTGTATGTGGTGATTGACCCCGGGCGCACCGAGCTGGAGCGCGGGCAGCTGCTCAAGGTGGCGGAATACCAGGAAATGTGGGAGAAGCATCCGCGCGGTTTTAAAGCCGGCATCGGAGCCGAAGGGGTGCGCGATTTTCTGAAAAAAATAGACCTCGCGGAAGAATCCAAAATCCTGCGCGGCGAATTGGACCGCGCGGGTTCGGATACGCGCCGCAAAAAAATATTCAAGCGCCTCAAAATCATTGAAAATTTTGAGCGCGCCGGATTGCGCCCCGAATGGATGGTGCTGGAGGCGCTGCCGGTATTGCCGCCCGAATTGCGCCCGCTGGTGCAATTGGAAGGCGGGCGTTTTACGACTTCCGACCTGAACGATTTATACCGGCGCGTGATTAACCGCAACAACCGGTTAAAGCGCCTGATGGATTTGGACGCGCCGGATGTGATTATCAACAACGAAAAGCGCATGCTCCAAGAGTCGGTGGATTCGCTTTTGGACAACGGGCGGCGGGGCAAGCCGGCGACCGGCGCCAACCGCCGCCCGCTCAAATCGGTGGCGGATATTATCAAGGGCAAATCGGGGCGTTTCCGCCAAAACCTGCTCGGCAAACGGGTGGATTTTTCGGGGCGCTCGGTGATTGTCGTCGGACCGAATCTAAAACTGCACCAGTGCGGGCTGCCGAAAAAAATGGCGCTGACCCTGTTTCGCCCGTTTGTGTATAACAAACTGACCGAAGGCGGATACGCCGCCAGCGTCAAAAACGCGCGCGCCATGGTGGAGGCCGAAGACCCGCAAGTATGGGGCGTTTTGGAAGAAGTCATCGCGCAGCATCCGGTGTTATTAAACCGCGCGCCGACCCTGCACCGGCTGGGCGTGCAGGCGTTTGAACCGGTGTTGATTGAAGGCAAGGCGATACAACTGCATCCGCTCGTCTGCGTCGCGTTTAACGCCGATTTTGACGGCGACCAAATGGCGGTGCATGTGCCGCTGTCTTTGGAAGCGCAGGCGGAAGCGCGCGTGCTGATGCTGTCGTCCAATAATGTATTGGCGCCGGCAAACGGCGAGCCGATTATCGTGCCGACGCAGGATGTCGTGCTGGGCATGTATTACGCCACGCGCGAAATTACGGACGCGCCGGGACGGGGCATGCGGTTTTCGGACATCGGCGAAGTGGAGCGCGCGCTTAATGCGGGCGCGGTAATTTTGCACACGCCGATAGAAGTGCGCATGGAAAATGATTTGGCGGCGCAAACCCGGGACGAGCGGGAAGAAGACGGCGAAAGCGGCATGCGCCTGGTCAAAACGACCGTCGGGCGCGCGTTGGCAAAACGTTTCCTGCCCGCCAAGCTGCCGTTTTCCATGATTAACCGGACGATTAAAAAACGCGACATCGTCTCGTTGGTGAAGGAAAGTTTTTGGCGTTGCGGGCACCGCGAGACGGTGATTTTTTGCGACCAGCTGATGCGTTTCGGTTTTGAACAGGCGACCCGGGCGGGAATCTCCGTGTGCATGGACGATATGATTGTGCCGCCCCAAAAAGCGGAGATTATCCGCCGCACCGAAGCCAAAATTGAAGAGACGCACCGGCAATTCCAAAACGGATTATTGACCGAAGACGAGCGCTACAACAAATCGGTGGACTTGTGGGACAAGACCGGCGAAGAAGTCAGCCGCGTGATGATGGAAAGCATCTCGCGCGAGCCGGCGACGGACGCCGACGGGCGCGCGCGCAAAAACGCCGCGGGCAACGCCGAAGAGCGGGAATCGTTCAACTCCATTTATATGATGGCGGATTCCGGCGCGCGCGGCTCCGAAACGCAAATCAAACAACTTGCCGGCATGCGCGGGTTGATGACGAAACCGGACGGGCGCATCATGGAAAACGCGATTACCGCGAATTTCCGCGAGGGGCTTTCCGTTTTGCAATATTTTATTTCCACGCACGGCGCGCGCAAAGGGCTTTCGGACACGGCGCTCAAAACGGCGAACTCCGGCTATCTCACCCGCCGCTTGGTGGATGTGACGCAGGATATTGTCGTCTCCGAAATGGATTGCGGCTCTACCGGCGGAATCCTCTTGCGTCCCGTATTAAAAGACGGCAACGAACTCGTGTCGCTCGCCGACCGCCTTGCCGGGCGCACCCTCGCCGCCGATGTGCGGCATCCGCAAAGCGGCAAAGCGGCGTATAAAGCGGGCGATTACATAACCGAAAAAGAAGCGCGCGAAATCGCCGAAGAATTGGGCGCGGACGAAGTCAAAGTGCGGAGTCCGGTAACTTGCGAGACGCATTTTGGATTGTGCGTGAAATGCTACGGGCGCGATTTGGGGCGCGGCGGCAAAGTATGTTTGGGCGAAGCGGTGGGCGTCGTGGCGGCGCAATCCATCGGCGAACCCGGCACGCAGCTGACGATGCGCACCTTTCACATCGGCGGCGCGGCGTCCCGCGAAGTCGTGGCGGACAATATTAACGCGCGGTATAGCGGCGTGACCCGCCTGCATGCGGCGCGTTATGTCACCAACCAAGCGGGGGATTTGGTGATTGTATCGCGCGGCGGCGAAATGTCGGTGCAGGAAGCGGGCGGGCGCGAGCGCGAACGCTACCGCCTGCAATACGGGCAGGTGCTCAAAGTTAAAGAAGGCGAGAAAGTGGAGCGCGGACAATTGCTGTCCAACCGCAACCCGATGTCGCGCCCGATTATCGCCGAATACGAAGGCGCGGCGAAATTGGAAAACATTGAAATGGGCGTCAACGCGCGCGAGCAGATGGACGAAAACACCGGGCTTTCGGTGGTGACGATTACCGAAAACAAACAGGGGACCAAAAAAGCCAAACAGCCGCAGATGAAATTCATCGGCCCGGACGGCAACGAGGTCATGATTCGCGGCACCGAAACGCCGGTGACGATTGCGCTTTTGCCCGGCACTATTTTGGATTCCAAAGTATGCTCGCCCCAAATCGCCGCCGAACACGCCGGAGTCGTGAAGCTGGAAAATGTGGAGATTGGCATCAACGCGCGCGAAGAGAAAAACGAAAAAACCGGACACGCCGAAATTATCATTACCGGCGGCAAACAGGACGGCAAAAGCGCGCAGCAGCCGCGGATGAAATTCATCGGCGCAAACGGCAAAGAAGTCGTCGCGCGCGGCACGGACAAACCGGCGGCGGCGATGCTCGTCCCCGGCGCGGTGTTGTCCGTCAAAACCCGCGACGGCAACAAAATAGACGGCGGCAAAGTGCGCGCCGGCGATATTGTCGCCAGAGTCCCGGAGCGGGTGGACGGGGGCAGAATCAGCATCGGCGATGTCGTCGCCAAAGTGCCGCAAAAGGCGGCAAAAAGCCGCGACATTACGGGCGGGTTGCCGCGCGTGGCGGAATTGTTTGAGGCGCGCGAGCCGAAAGAACCGGCGATTTTGGCGAAATCTTCGGGGCGCGCGGTGCTGCTCGGCATCCAGCGGACCAAACAAGTTTTGGCGATTGCGGACGACAACAAAAAAGAATCCCGCGACATTCCCGCCAAATACAAAATTTTATTAAAAGAAGGCGCGGCGGTAAAACGCGGCGATGCCATCGCGTCCGCATCGGGCGAGGCGGACATTCTCGCCGAATTGGACGGCTTGCTGTCCATTCACGAAAAACACCGCGACAAAAAAGAACTCGCCGCCGAAACCTGCCGCGAAGTTATGGCGCTGTGCCGTCCGGACAAAGCGCCCGCGCGTTTGAAAAGATGGGCGGAAAAAATCACCGCGCGGTTGGAAAGTTTTTCCGGTCCGTTGAAAAAACTGCGCGGCATTGTCGCGGACGAACAAAAAATTCTGGAGCGGATTGTATCGGGCGCGGGCGGGGCGGGTTTGCCGCCTAAAAAACTCCGCGACTGGCGGCAGGGTTTTATTGAACGGGTGCGCCCGAACCCGAAAGACGCGGGCAAGGATTGGGACAAATTGTCCGCGCCCTTGGCGCGGTGGGCCGCCGAAACGCTGGCGCAGCTTGAAAAAAGCAAGGAAGGGCGCAACTACGACGACTTGCGCAAAATCGTCTCTGCCGCCGGAAAATCGTTGGCGAAACTCGCCGATTGCGCGGAAAGCAAGCGGCGGCTGGACAGCTGGCAAAAACGGGCGGACGCGATTGAATCCGAATACGAAACAATGTCTCCGGTCGTTGCGGAAACGGACGCGCGCGCTCTCAAAAAAGAAGCCGCCTTGTTGGAGCGGATGAAAACCGCCGCCGCCAACATTAGCGCGAACAAAACCGCCGGCGGCGAAAAAACCGTAGAAGTCGTGGCGGCGCAATTTCAAAGCATTCCGAAAGGGCGGACGATTCTCGTCCAAGACGGAAGTTATGTCGGCAAGGGCGAAGAGATTGTGGACGGCGACATCAACCCGCACGAAATTCTCGCGATGCGCGGCGAAGAAGCGCTCGTGGAACATATCGTCAACGAAGTGCAGGATGTCTACCGCCTGCAAGGCGTAAACATCAGCGACAAGCACATTGAAGTGATTATCCACCAAATGCTGCGCTGCGCCAGCATCGTCCATCCGGGCGATTCGCATTTGATTCCGGGCGACCACATTATGCGCTCGGAGTTGCTGCGCATTAACGAAGAGCTGAAACAAGCGGGCAAAAAGCAGGTCAAAACGCGCCCTGTTTTAATGGGAATTACGAAAGCGTCTTTGGCGACGGATTCGTTTATTTCCGCGGCGTCTTTCCAGGAAACTTCGCGCGTGCTGACCGAAGCGGCGGTCGCCGGACAGCGCGATTTTTTGCGCGGCTTAAAAGAAAATGTCATTATCGGGCGGCTGGTGCCGACCGGCACGGGTTTCGTGCATTACCAAAAAAACAAAGAGCGGGACGCCGAAATGGAAGCCCAGCAATTTTTGCGGGACGAATTGGAACCGGCGGAAAACGCGCCGGACGGCGATTCTCCCGAAACGGAAAAAACCGGCCCCGCTTTGGCGGCGGACGGCTGATTTTTTTCGGCGCAATATTTCGCGCGCGTTTTTGCGCCGCCGCCGTTTGCCGTTTTGCGCGGCAAAACATGCGCGCGGCGCGGTTATAATTTTGCCATGGCATGTTGCGCGGTTATTGCGGCGGCGGGAACGGGCGCGCGCGCGGGCGGCGCGAAACAATTTACCGAATTGAACGGGCGCGCGGCGTTGTGGCATGCCGTCCGCCCGTTTGTCCGCGCCGCCGCCATTGACCGCGTCCGCGTTGTCGTCGCCGCCGATGCGTCCGAAATTGCGGCGCGCAGTTTGGGCGAATTGGCGGCGGAAGTGGAATTGATTCCGCAAGGCGGTGCGACGCGGACGGAATCGGTGCGCGCCGGACTCGCCGGATTGGCGGACGACGATTGGGCGGCGGTGCATGACGGCGCGCGCCCGTGCCTCGGCGACGCCGCGCTGGCGCGTTTGCTTTCCGCCGCGTTTGCGGACGATGTCGGCGCGTTGCTGGCGTTGCCGCTGTGCGATGCGTTGAAATGCGAAAGCGGCGGGCGGGCGCAAAAAACGGACGGGCGGGGCGGAAAATTTTTGGCGCAAACGCCGCAAATGTTTCGCGCCGGAATGTTGCGCGCCGCGTTATGCGGCGATTTTGCGGACGAAGCGGAAGCGGTGGAAAACGCCGGTTATGCGCCGTTGCTGGCGGCGGGCGAAGCGGCGAATATTAAAATCACATACCCCGGCGATTTCGCATTGGCGGAAGCGATTTTGGCGGCGCGCGCATGATTCGCGTTGGTTGCGGATTTGACGCGCACGCGTTTGCGGCGGGGCGGCGGCTGGTGTTGGGCGGCGTGGAGATTCCGTTTGGCATGGGACTCGCCGGACATTCGGACGCCGATTTGTTGTCGCACGCCGTATGCGACGCTTTGTTCGGCGCGTTTGCGCTGGGCGATATTGGCGCGCATTTTCCGGATAATGACGAAACATACCGCGATGCGAAAAGCATTTTATTGCTGGCGCAAACGGCGCAAAAAATCGCGGCGGCGGGCGGGCGTATTCTAAACATTGACGCCAGCATCGCGCTGCAACGCCCGAAATTATCGCCGCACATTCCGGCGATGCGAAACAATTTGGCGGAAGCGCTGGGCGTTTCCTTGGCGCAAGTCAGCGTCAAAGCGACGACAACGGACAAACTCGGTTTTGTCGGGCGCGAAGAAGGCGCGGCGGTTTTCGCCGTTGCATTAGGGGAAATGAAATAAACAAAAACCGCGCCCCGCTTTTATTCCGGCGCGGCAATAATGACATGGTTTTTTTCTTTCGCGTTGAAATTTATTTTGGCGCGGAAAAAGTTGGTTTTTTGGATTCCTGTTTTTGCGGGAATGGCATGATTTTTTTGCGGCGATTTCGCGCAGACGAAAATTAAATCTTTTTTACGTGGCGGAAACTTTTGCCGCAAGCACGGAAGGAGCGGCTTGCGCCGCTGTTCTGGATTCCCGCCTGCGCGGGAATGACATGGTTTTTTTCTTTCGCGCTGGAATTTATTTTGGCGCGGAAAAAATTGGTTTTTTGGATTTCTGTTTTTGCGGGAAGGGCATGATTTTTTTACCGGCGATTCCGCGCAGACGAAAATTAAATCTTTTTTGCGCGGCGGAAACTTTTGCCGCAAGCACGGAAGGAGCGGCTTGCGCCGCCGTTCTGGATTCCTGCTTTCGCAGGAATGACATGGTTTTTTCTTTCGCGTTGAAATTTATTTTGGCGCGGAAAAAGTTAACTCTTTGGATTTCTGTTTTTGCGGAAAGGGCATGTTTTTTCTTTTGGTTTTTTGCGGGAGGTTAAAGTGCATTGCAAAAATTAAGATTCTTTTTGGGGCGGTATTATGGATTTTAACCAGAGGTTTAAATCCGCGACTGCTTGCGGCGGAATGTCGTGCGCGCATGGGTATTCATGGTATTCCGCGCGCCAGCCGCCGTTTTGCAATTCATCGCGGCATTGGCGCGCCCACGCGGGCAAGACGACCGGGTCAAATACGCCGTGCGCTTGGAATACCGGCGTTTCGCGGTTTGCCGCCGATGCTTCCGCTTTTAGTGTTTCGCCGAGCAGCATATAACCGGACAACGCGATAATGCCCGCCAAACGTTTTTTATAACGCAATCCGGCATAGAGGGCGAGCGCCGCGCCTTGCGAAAAACCGCCTAAAAATATTTCGCGCGAAGGACGCCGCGCCGTTTCGGCGGCGAGCAATGATTCTATAATCTCCGCCGATTGGCGGACGCCTTTTGCGTCTTGCCGGTCCGCCAAATCCGCGCCCGCAATGTCATACCACGCGGGCATTTTCCAGCCGCCGTTAATTGTGACGGCGCGCGCGGGGGCGTGCGGACAAACGGCGCGCATATTGCCGCCCGCCAATGCGCCCGCCAGCGGATACAAATCGCCGCCGGACGCGCCGAGTCCGTGCAGCAAAATAACAGCCGCGGACGGATGCGGCGGATTATATTCCAGCGGCGCGTCCGTCAAACTTTTTTCCGGCGAGGTTGAATAATTTTTCCCAGTCAAACGCCGCGCCCGGGTCGGTTTTGCGCCCGGGCGCTATGTGCATGTGTCCGGCAACGGCGAGCGGCGGGTATTTTTTTGCCAGCGCCAAAATCAAACGCGCCAGCGCGGCGTATTGCGCTTCGGCATATTGCGCATCGTCCGTTCCTTCCAATTCCGCGCCGAGCGAAAAATCGTTGCAGCGCGCGCGCCCGCGCCAGCGCGATTCTCCTGCGTGCCACGCCCGCATTTGGCACGGCGCAAATTGTATTAATTCCGCGTTGCGGCGGATTAGAAAATGCGCCGAAACGCGCAAGTTTTTTAATGCGGCAAACGCGGGACGGGAGTCGCAGTCCAATGTTCCGCAAAAAAGTTTTATAATTTCGTCCCCGCCAAAAACGCCGGACGGCAAAGAAATGCCATGCACGACAAGCAGCGCGATGTCGTTTTCGTCCGGGCGGTTGTCGCAATGCGGCGTGGCGATGCGGCGCGCGCCTTGCAGCCAGCCGTCCGCGCCCAATTCCATTTTTTTCATACCACCGCCGCGGCGACGCCCGCCCAAACAAACGCGCCGAACCAATGATTTAACCGAAACGCCAGCCAGCAGGATTCCGGATTGCGCTGGCGGTATAAACGCCAAAAACGAAACACCAAACCCATCGCCGCAATCAACGCCAATTGATAACCGACCGAGTCCGGAAAAATCCAAATTCCCAAACCCGCCAACAATAAAACGGACGCGGCGTAACACAAACCGACCGCCAGCACATCGCGCCCGCCGAGCCACACGGCGCTGCTTTTTGCGCCCGCGCGCAAATCGTCTTTGCGGTCGCACATCGCATAAATCGTATCGTAGGCAAAAACCCAAAACCAGTTTGCCGCGAAAAACAACCACGCTTCGGCGGGAGGCGGCATATCGCGCACGGCGGCGTAGGCGACCGGAATGCCGAAACTAAACGCCGCGCCCAACACCGCTTGCGGTGCGGCAAAAAAACGCTTCGCCAGCGGATAACCGCACGCCAACACCGCCGCGCCCAACGCCCACAATTTCGCCCCGCGCGGCAGCTGCCACCACAACGCCAGCGCGATGAGCAAAAAAAATACCGCTACCGCCGCCGCTTCGCCGCGGGTTATTTTTCCCGCCGCCAGCGGGCGGTTTTTTGTGCGCGATACTTGCGCGTCCAATTTCATGTCGGCGATGTCGTTGACCGCGCAGCCAAACGCGCGCATTACAAAAACGCCGCCGGCAAAAATCCCAAACCATCGCCAGCCGGGCCAACCTTCCGCCGCCGCCCACAGCCCCCACATCGTCGGCCACAACAACAACAACGCGCCGGACGGGCTGTGAAACCGCGCCAAACGAAAGTATTCCCCAAGGCGCGCCATTTAACAATATGCGCGCAACAACGGCAACGCCCGCGCGCACGGCAGGGAAAGCCGCCGCCGGTATTCGCCGCTTTTCGCTTCGCCATGAAACAAACCGGACAACGCCGAAACCGCGCGCCGCCATTCTTGCGGGCGGGCGGCGGCGTCTTCCAACATAAAACGCAGCGCATCGCGGCGCGAATGCGGGGGAGTGTTAAAAATATCCCGCGCCGCTTCGGCGAGCAAATAGGGGCGGCGGACGACGGCGCGCCCCAACATTGCGCCGTCAAAAAATTGCAAATGCGTTTTTGCCGCCGCAACATCGGCGATGCCGCCGTTGAGAATCACCGGAAATGCGCCGAGCGATTCTTTTAACCGGCGCGCGCGGGCGTAGTCCAGCGGCGGCGCGGCGCGGTTTTGCGCCGGATTTAACCCGCGCAACAACGCGCGGCGGGCGTGCAAAACCAGCGCGTCCCCGCCGTTTTCCAATACCGCGCGCGCAAAAATATCCAAACCGCTTTCGGCGTCCATATCGTCCACGGCGATGCGGCATTTTACGGTGACGGGAATGTTGACGGCGCGTTTCATCGCCGCCACCGCCGCGCCCGTATTTTGCGGCGTTTTCATTAAACACGCGCCGAAACTTCCGCGCAAAACGCGCGGGCTGGGACAGCCGCAATTCAAGTTAATTTCCGCCGCGCCGAGTTGTTCGCCGATTTGCGCCGCCGCCGCGAGTTTTTTCGGGCAAGAGCCGCCGAGTTGCAACGCCACGGGAGATTGTCCGGCAAAATCGGGCAAAGACCGCCCGCGAATAATTGCTTCGCAGGAAAGCATTTCGGTATACAACAAAGCGGGCGGGCAAAGAAACCGCCAAAGCCGCCGCGCCGCCGAATGCGAATACCGCATCATGGGTGCTGCGCAAAACCGGCGGGCAAGGGTTAAATCATAAACAGGCGCGGACATATCGGGCATTTGCAAATTATACCGCATGCCCCGTTTTCTTCCCGCCTGTCGCCCGCGTAATTCCCGCCCCGCCCGTAAATTCCCCTCCCGATTCGTCATTCCTGCGCAGGGGGGGGGCGGCGGGTTAACGCGCCCGTCGGCAATTAAACAAACGCGGATTTAATGATTTTATCAATGTCTTTTTCCAAATCACCGTTGTATTTTTTATGGGGAATGTTTAGGTTTTCCAAAACATTCGCAAAACGGCGGTAGCCGTTTTCTTGTTTCAGATGCACCCATTCAATATCCAGCGAGTTTAATTGTTTGATATTAGTTTGCGAAAGCGTATCGGCGACAAATACTTTGCTGGCGCGGGCGATGACGGCGTCCCCGCTTTCGGGGTTGCCTTTACCCATCAATTTCACTTCGCACTTATGCCGGTTTTCCCCCGCGACCAAAAAGAAATCAATTTCGCGCTCAAAATCAGCCGCGCTGTCCTTTTTGTCTTGTATCACATCGTAGTTTTCCGGCGCAACCGAATACAAGCGGCACAGCGAGAGCATTAACGGCTTTTCCGCCCGTTTGCCTACACTGCTCCACATGCCGCCCCGCATGGCGGCGCGTTTTACGGCAAGCGCGTTTATTACGACAAGGCTTTCGCTGATATTTAAATCAACGGAAACATTTTGGAATTTAATGGCGATGGTCACGCCTACGCCTTCCCCTGCCTTAATCAAATTATCAATCAGCGACTTAACCGATTCGTAATTTTCATGGGCGGCTTCAATGACAATTTCTTTCCGGGTCGTGCCGTGGATATTGCTGACTGTTTTGACATTAATGCCCGCGTTTGTCGCGATTTTGTCCTTGGGCATGGATTCGCTCATGAACGCGTTCCGATACCAGTCAACGCCGATTTCTTTATTCGCCATTTTTGCTTTGGCGATTTCCATAAAAAACGATATGGTAGAATCTAAAAACTGCGCGTTAATTAAATTTACAATTTCCACGCGGTAATCTTTGCCCGGCAACAATAAATTGCGCACGACGTTTTTAATGGTGGCTTGCGACAGAGTGGTCATGACGGACTCCCGTTTTTGATGAGCGCGGCAAACCGCGCCGCATTTGCAAACTTTACTTCGGGGACGAATAAATTTTCGTATTGCCCGAATTTTTCCTGCATGCGGTTAATATACGCGGATGAAATTTCCGTCATAAAGAAATACCGCCCCGCGGCGGCGGCGGCGCGCCCCAAAGTGCCGCTGCCGCCGAACGGGTCAAAAACCAAATCGTCCGCGAAAGAATAATATTGAATAACGCGCTGGCACAGGCGCGCCGGAAAAACCGCGGAATGCGTTTTGTCAAAGGTCGGGTCTATGTCCCAAACATTGGAGGTTTCATATTCGCCTTTAACCAAACTTTTTTGCAGGCGCGGCATGTCGTATTGCCGGATATTCCAGTCAATCAGGCGCGCGTGTTTTTTGCGGTAAACCATTAAATATTCGGTTCGCGCGTTGGGTTTGTAGGCGAGCGGTTTGCGGTGTTGGAAAAATCCGCCGTTGCGGTTTTTGACGGACGCTTCCGGTTTCGCCCACACCAAATCATCAATAAAATCCCATCCCATTTTTGTTAAAATCGGGTGCAAGTCAAACGGAATCGCGTAGCGGCGGCTGGAATGCTGGCGGCTTAAACGCGGAATAATGACCGGCGAAGTATTTAGCACGAAAAAGCGCCCGGGTTTGGTGATGCGGTGAACTTGGCGGAATACCTTTTGCAAAAAGTTAAGATATTCGGCGTAGCTCGCGTAAATGGAGTAATCGCGGGCGTTGTAATACGGCGGCGAAGTGAAAGTTAAATGCACCGATTCGGCGGGCGTTTTTTTGAGCGTTTGCAATACATCGCCTTCCACGACAAGATTTTTCATAAAATCGGGGGATTCGGTCTGGTGGCTTTTGCTTTTGGGCGTGTCAAAATCAAAAGTCCTTTCGCGTTCAATTGTTTCTTGGATTAATTCGTTGGGGTGGCGGCGCAAATTTTCCAGCGCGGCGTGAATGGTTTTGTTTTTTTGCTTGAACGCCAAAAGCCCGCGCAACGCCTGCAAAACCACTTTCGGGTCGCCGTCTTTGGTCAAACGCGCCAGTGCGGGAATTGCCGCTTTGTCGCGCATTCTGCCAATCGCCGAAACCGCTTCGCGGCGCGCCATTGTGGAAGAATCGCCGCAGGCAATTTTTTGCAGTTGCGGCAAAAATTTAATATCGCCCATTTTGCCGAGATTTACCGCCGCCAAAGCGCGCACTTTTTCATTTTCGTGGGAGAGAAACGGGAGCAGTTTTTCGCCCTCAAATCCGGCGGGC
Organism: Gammaproteobacteria bacterium; assembly: GCA_051009035.1. Classification (GTDB taxonomy): domain Bacteria; phylum Pseudomonadota; class Gammaproteobacteria; order Tethybacterales; family Persebacteraceae; genus Persebacter. The sequence continues at coordinate 507 of JBPCWY010000113.1, read as the reverse complement.
AACCGCCCCAAATTATCCAGCCAGCGCGCTAAAGCCGCGCCGCCGCCGCCGTTTATTTCGGGGGTTTCGTATCTTGCGCTATTAATCGGGCGCGCCGCGGGGCGGGACGGGCGCGGAAGCGGGCGCGCCGCCGTCCGCTGATATTCCCTTTCCGTTGCTTGTTGCTTTGCCGCCATAATCGTATTTTACCCTATTTTCCGTTTTTTGTATCGCCATTATTTTACTCCTCCGTCCGCAGGTTTCTCTGCCGTTGGGCGGCGGCTTCGGACAGGGTTTCCAGCATTTCTATTGTTGTTTCCCAGCTGACGCAGGAATCCGTTACGCTTTGACCGTATACCAATTCTTTGCCTTGCACTATTTCTTGGCTGCCTTCCGCCAAGTTGCTTTCTATCATCGCGCCGATGATGCGCATGTCGCCGGCGGCGATTTGGGCGGACAAGTCGGCGGCGACCGCCGGTTGTTTGCGGTAATCTTTGCCGCTGTTGGCGTGCGAGCAGTCCACCATCA
>JBPCWY010000112.1:0-18029 GCA_051009035.1 Gammaproteobacteria bacterium | reverse complement strand
AAACGGGGCGGGGAAAATGGCGGGGCGGGGGCGGGATTTGCTGGATTTTTCTTAAAAAGTGTGGAATTTCTTGAATCTTCGCAATGATTTGTGTTTTTTTTACGGATTTTTGGGAATTTTTATCCCGAAATTGTTAAATTCGGGGGAAAAAGTGGTAAATTATGGGATTATGAGAGAACCCAGTTATACAGGAGCATCAAAACTGCGCTTGGACGAGCGGGGGCGGTTGGCGGTGCCGAAGAGTTTCCGCCACATGCTTTCCGGCGAGGCGGAGTTCATCCTAACCGCGCATCCGCATGGTTGCTTGGCGATTTACGGCGCGGCGCGGTTTGCCGATATTCGCGAACAGATGGGCGGGCGCGGCAATTTGTCGTATTTTGATTCGCATTTGGAGGAATTGGTCCTCGGCAGCGCGGAGGCGTTGCAGCTGGATTCCGCCGAGCGTTTCTTAATCGGCGCGCATTTGCGCAACCACGCGGGCATCGGGCGCGATATCCGGTTGTTTAATTTGCCCGATTCCGTCCGCTTGTGGAGCGAAGAACGGTGGACGCAAAAACACGCGCTATTGACGGCGCGCTTGCAAGACGCGGAGCTTTCGGAAACATGGCAGACGCTGCGCCTCTAACCCACGCCACGGTGCTTGCCGCTCCGGCGGCGGCGGCGGTGCTGGCCGGCGGCGGGGGCGGTTATATTGACGCCACTTTTGGCGGCGGCGGGCATAGCCGCGCGATTTTGCAAAGAATGCCGGCGGCGGCGCGGTTGCTGGCGTTGGATTGCGACGAATATGCGGCGGTGCGGGCGGCGGAAATTACCGACCCGCGGTTTTCTTTTGCGCGGCGCAATTTTGCCGAAATCGGCGAAGCGGCGGCGGAATCGGGCAGCGGCGAAATCAACGGCGTTTTGTTTGATTTGGGCGTGTCGTCCATGCAATTGGACAGCGCCGAGCGCGGGCTTTCGTTTATGCGTCCCGGACCTTTGGATATGCGCCTTGACCGGCGGCGCGCCGAAACGGCGCAATCGCTGATTGAATCATGCAGCGAGCGCGAGTTGTGCGGAATCTTAAAAGAATACGGCGAAGAACCCGAAGCGCGGCGGGTGGGGCGCGCCATTTTCGCCCGCCGCGGCGATATTAAAGATACCGCGGCGCTCGCCAAACTTGTCGCCGACAACAAACGGATTCGCCGTCCGGGGCGGCATCCGGCGACTCTCGTTTTTCAGGCGCTCCGCATCGCCGTCAACCGCGAATTGAAAATGCTAAAACGCGGGCTGGAAGCGGCAAGCCGCTTGCTGGCGTTGGGCGGGCGGCTGGTGGTGATTGCATTTCATTCCGCGGAAGACCGGCTGGCAAAGCGCGTATTGTCCGCGCCTTGTTTTCCCGGGATGGGCAGCGTAGGCGGCGCGGGGATGCGCCCGTTGGGAAAATCCGCCGCGCCGGATGCGGACGAAATTGCGGCAAATCCGCGCGCCCGTAGCGCCCGCATGCGGGTGTTTGAGAAAGTGCGGTCGGCATGACGGGCGCATTTTTTACGCGTCCGGGGCCCTTGTTGCTTGCGGCGGTTTGCTTTTTTTGCTGGGCGCTGCACGGCGCGATAACGCAGCGCCACCGCGCGCGTTTGCTTACCGGGCAATTGGATTCGTTGCAGGCGGAATCGCGCATTTTGCAGGACGAGCGGCGCAGCTTGTTTTTGGAATATATTACGATTACCGATTACGAAAAATTGCGCGCCGCCGCCGCCGATTTGGGCATGCGCGAACCGGGCATGGCGGACGGCACTTTGCTTTTTTTTCCGGCGGATGAAACGCCATGACTCCGCGCAATTTTTCCCCCGCCCCGCCGCACCTCGCCGCGTGGCGCAAATACGCGTTTTTTGGCTGCATTATCCTTTTATTTTTCGGGATAGTTTGCGGCGGCATGATGCGCGTTTGGCATTTCGCCGGCTTGGCGAAAGAAGAAGCGCGGGTGCGCCACATATACAAAAAAGAAATATTCGCGCACCGCGGCGACATTGTTGATGCGGCGGGTTTGCCGCTGGCGGCGAGCGCGGATGTTTACGATGTGCGCGCGGATATGGTGGAGCTTGCCGGCAACGGCGCAAAACGGCGGGCGCGGCTGCAAAAATTGATTCCCGAATTGGCGGAGATTCTTAACATTTCCCCGGAAGTATTGGCGGAAAAATTATCCGGCGGCGGGCGCGCGGTGTTGTTGAAAAAATCATTATCCCCGGCGCGCGCGCGGCGGCTGGCGGAGTTTCGCTCGCGCCACGAGATTCGCGGGCTGCGCGCGGAATACCACAGCAAGCGGTATTACCCGCAAAAAGAATACGCCGCTTCCGTTGTCGGATATACCAATCTCGGCGGCACGGGAAAATCGGGCGCGGAATTTGCCTACCATAACGCATTGCACGAAGAAAACGGCGACAACCGCGGCATGCGCGCGCGCACCGGACGGCGCATCGTTTCCGCCGAATCGCGCCCGCCGAAAGACGGCGAAAATATTACTTTGTCCATTGATTCGCGCCTTCAATTTTACGCCTACGAAGCGTTGCGCGAAGCGGCGGCGCGGCATAACGCGCGCGCCGGAGCGGCGGCGGTGATGGACTCGCGCACCGGCGAAATATTGGCGCTGGCGAGTTATCCCGGATTTAATCCGAATAATATTTCGCGCGGGGACAGCGACAAAAACCGGGCGTTGACCGATTCCGTGGAACCCGGTTCTTTGGCAAAACCGTTTATCGTCGCCTTGGCGCTCAAACACGGCGCGGCGCGGCCGGGGGAAATATTTCCGGCGCACCTCCCGCGAAAAATGGGCGGCGTTTTGGTGCGGGACGAACACATTCGCGAGCCGGTTAATTTGGCGGGCGTGCTGCAAAAATCCAGCAACATCGGCGCGGCGATGCTGGCGCGGCGGCTGGGCGCGGAAAAAGTTTGGGATTTATACCGGCGGCTGGAATTTGGCGGCGGCAAAGTATTGGGGATGCCCGGCGAAGCGTCCGGCACATTGCGCCCGCACAAAGAATGGCGCGAATCGGGACTGGTAACGCACGCTTACGGCTACGGGTTTTCCGCGACTTTGCTGCAAATCCTCGCCGGATATTCCGTGTTTGCCGCGGACGGCGCGCGCGTTTCGCCGCGGTTGAAAAAAACCGAATTGCCGCCCTACCGCGACCGCGTCTTGCCCGCCGAAACCGCCCGCCGCGTGCGCGTTATGATGGAAGCGGTGACCCGTCCGGGCGGGACGGCGACTGCGGCGGCGATTGGCGGTTACCGCATCGCGGGGAAAACCGGCACGGCGAAAAAAACCGAAAACGGCAAATACGGCAGCGGCAAATACCGCGCGTTTTTTGTCGGCATCGCGCCCGCTTCCGCGCCGCGTTATATCGCCGCCGTGATGATTGACGAACCGCGCCAAAACGGTTATACCGGCGGCGCAACGGCGGCGCCCGTTTTTCACGAAATTATGCGCCGGGCGTTGCGCCTAAACGCCGTCCCGCCCGATGATTTTCCGGCGCAAAAACTGCCCGCGCAACCCGAAAGCCGGGAAGCGCGGACAAACGATTCTCCCGCCGATTCTCCCGCCGAAGACGCCGCAACCGTCGGGGAGGCGGAAAATGTTTGACGCGGCGGCGGCGGTGGGGCGGTTGGGCGTGCCGGTGCGCGGGTTGTTTTGCGACAGCCGCCGGGCGCGGCGGGGCGGCGCGTTTGTCGCGTATCCGGGCGCGCAAACGGACGGGCGGCAACACATTCCGCAAGCGTTGCAAGCGGGCGCGTGCGGCGTATTTTGGGAGCCGGAAGGATTTCAATGGCCGGCGGAAATTACTGCGCCGAATGCGCCGGTCCCGTCCCTCGCCCATCGCGCCGGATTTCTCGCCGCCGAAGTTTACGGCGCGCCAAGCCGCCGTTTATTTGTCGCCGGCATTACCGGCACAAACGGCAAAACAACGGCGTCCCATTTCGCCGCGCAATTATTGCGCCAAAGCGGCGCGGATACCGGACAAATCGGCACTTTGGGCGCGGGCATGGCGGACGAAGAATTAACCCCGGCGGACAACACGACTCCGGATGCGTTGGCGTTGCATGAAATGTTGCGCGATTTTGCCGCCGCCGGAGCGAAAGCGGCGGTATTGGAAATTTCATCGCACGGCATCGCGCAAAGGCGGATTGCCGGAATCCGTTTTTCGGCGGCGGCGTTGTTGAATATCGGGCGCGACCACTTGGATTATCACGGCGACATGGAATCTTACAAACAAACAAAAGCGGAATTGTTGCGCGCCGCCGAATTAAAAACCGCCGTAGCAAACGCCGATGACGCGGATTGCCTGCGCGCGGCGCAACAAGCGGAAGCGGAAAAAGTTTGGACTTTCGGCGAACGGGGCGAAACTTTGCGCCTTGCCGCCGTTTCATCTTGCCGGGACGGAATGGAAATTGAATTGGACGGCGCGTGGGGAAAACAAAAAGCGCGCTTGGGTTTTTTTGGACGCCACAACATTGACAATTTTATGGCGGCGGCGTTAATCGCGCTTGCCGGCGGCGCGTCTTGGGAAAGTTTTCGCCCGCAAAAATTACGCTTGCCGCGCGGGCGTTTGCAGCGGATTAATCCGGGCGGAAGCCCGGCGGTGTATGTGGATTACGCGCACACTCCCGATGCGTTGGAGGCGGCGTTGCGCGCGTTGCGCGGGCGTTGCGGCGGGCGGCTGTGGGCGGTTTTCGGTTGCGGCGGCGCGCGCGATTGCGGCAAGCGGCGGGAGATGGGAAAAACGGCGGCGGCGTTGGCGGATATTGTTTTAATAACGGACGATAATCCGCGCGGCGAAGCGGCGGACAAAATTCGCGCGCAAATTATTTCCGGCGCAAGCGGCATGCGCGAAATACCGGGAAGGGCGGAAGCTATCGCGGCGGCGGTATCGGAAGCGGGCGAAAAAGACGCCGTGTTAATTGCCGGAAAAGGGCATGAAAATTACCAGGAAATCAACGGGCGGCGCGCGCCGTTTTCGGATGAAGAAACGGCGCGGGCGGCGTTGTCCGCGCGCGAAAAGGCGGGGCGGTGTTAAGCACGGCGACCCGGATTGCGGAATGGTGCGGCGGGCGGCGGTGCGGCGGCGACCCGATGTTGTCCGGCATCTGCATTGATTCGCGGCGTGCGCGGCGCGGCGATTTGTTCGTCGCCCTGCCCGGAGAGCGGGCGGACGGGCACGACTTCGTCGCCGATGCGGCGGGGCATGGCGCGGTTGCGGCGATGGTAACCGCGCCCGCCCGCGCGGCGTCCGAAATTGTCGTAGACCATTGCGAAACGGCATTAGCGCAAATTGCAACGCAATGGCGCGGGCAATTTGGCGGGCGCGTTGTCGCGGTTACCGGTAGCAACGGCAAAACGACGGTCAAAGAAATGTTGGCGTCCATTTTTCGCGCAACGGGAAAACCCGCCTACCGCAGTAGCGGCAATATGAACAACCGCATCGGATTATCGCTGAGCGTTTTGGGTTTGCGCCCGCAACACCAGTTTGCAGTATTGGAAGCGGGCATGGATGCGCCCGGCGAATTGCGCGAACTCGGCGGAATTTGCCGCCCGCAAGCGGCGGTAATTAACAACGCGCAACGCGCGCACTTGGGCGGTTTTGCTTCCGTGGCGGAGATTGCCCGCGCGAAAGGGGAATTAATTGAAACCTTGCCGGCGGACGGAACGGCGGTATTAAACGCGGACGACCCGCATCTTTCGTTATGGCAAAAATTGGCGGGCAAGCGGCGCGCGTTAACTTTCGGTTTCGGCAAAAACGCCGATTACCGCGGCGAAGTATCGGCGGGCGGGTTGCGCCTGCCGGGGTTGGATAAGCCGGTTAAATTGCGCCTGCCGGGGGCGCACAATATTGCCAACGGTTTGGCGGCGGCGGCGGCGGCGTCCGCATTAAAAATTCCGCCCGCGGTTATTGCCGCCGGTTTGGAATCTTGCGAAGGCGCGCCGCGCCGTTTGCAATTCAAAAAAACTCCGGCGGGCGTTATATTAATTGACGACACTTACAACGCAAATCCGGATTCTCTCGCCGCGGCGCTTGCCGTTTTGGGCGGGTGCGCCGGGGAAAAATTTGCCGTGCTGGGCGACATGCTTGCGCTGGGCGATGCGGCGGCGGCGGAACATTTAACGGCGGCAAAAGCCGCGCGCGCCGCGGGGGCGCATCTTCTCACCGTCGGCGAACACATGCAAGCGGCGAATCCGGACGGACATTTTCGCGACAAAGAATCGCTCGCGCGGGAATTGCAAAAACGTCTTGCGCGTTGTAAAACGGCGGCGGTTTTGGTGAAAGGGTCGCGCGGGATGCGGATGGAAACGCTCGCCGATATGCTGGAGGGCGGCGCATGATTTATTGGATTTCGCAGGAGTTCGTTCCCCGTTTTAGCGCGTTAAATGTTTTCGGTTATGTTACCGTCCGCGCCGTGCTGGCGGCGCTTACCGCGTTTTTGGCGGGCGTTTTTTTCGGTCCGGCGTTTATCCGGCGGGCGCGCAAGGCGGGCGCGCAGCCGGTGCGCGACGACGGGCCGCAAACGCACATCGCCAAACGCGACACGCCGACTCTCGGCGGGTTGTTAATGATCGCCTGCGTTTTTGCTTCGTGTTTTTTGTGGGGCGATTGGAGCGGCAAATATTTAATATTAGTTTCCGGCGCGCTTGCCGTTTTTGGCGGCATTGGTTTTTTGGACGACCGGTTAAAACTGCGCCGCGGCAGCGCGAAAGGATTGTCGGCGCGGGCGAAATTTCTTTTGCAATCCGCGGCGGCGGCGGCGGCGCTTTTTGCCGCGGTCCAAAGCGGCGTGACGGCGGGACACGAAAGCGCCGCGATTCCCTACACAAAAGATTGGGCGTTGCCGCTTGGGGCGGGCGGGATGCTGGCGCTCGGCTATTTGGCGATTGTCGGTTCTTCCAACGCGGTTAATTTAACGGACGGATTGGACGGGCTGGTGATTGTCCCGGCGGTGATGGTGGCGGCGGGTTTGGCGGTGTATGCTTACGCTTCCGGGCATGCGGTATTCGCCGATTATTTGGGCGTCCCGCATTTGCCGGGAGCGCATGAATTGACCGTGTTTTGCGCCGCATTGGGCGGGGCGGGTTTGGCGTTTTTGTGGTTTAACGCGCATCCGGCGGAGATTTTTATGGGCGATGTCGGGGCGCTGGGAATCGGCGCGGCGCTCGGGTTTATCGCTTTTTTGGTGCGGCAGGAATTAATTTATGTTTTGATGTGCGGCGTGTTTGTGATGGAAGCGTTGTCGGTGATTATGCAAGTCGCGTATTTTAAGGCGACGGGCGGGCGGCGTATTTTTCGCATGACGCCGCTGCACCATCATTTTGAATTAAAAGGATGGCGCGAAAACCAGGTGGTCGTGCGCTTTTGGATTATTGCGCTGATGTTTGTTCTCGTCTCCCTCGCCGGATTAAAAGTGCGATGAAAACGCTCGTCGTCGGCATGGGCAAAACCGGGCTTTCCATGGCGCGGCATCTCCAAAAACGGGGTATCGGCGGGGCGGCAAGCCGCCGTATTGAAGCGGCGGACAGCCGTCCCAATCCGCCGAAAGCGGCGGAGATGCGGGCGTTGTTGGGCGGGGCGCATTGTTTTACCGGCGCCGATTTGCAAAAATGGACGGCGCGCAAAATCCAATCGTTTGACTGGATTTGCGCAAGCCCCGGCGCGCCTGCCGCGTGGATTAAAAAAGCCGAAGAAGGCGCGCCGGGCAAAATTATCGGCGAACTTTTTTTGTTGGAAAGCGGCGAAACGGACGATGAAAAACATCCCGCGCGGTTGTTGATTACCGGCACAAACGGCAAAAGCACGGCGGCGGCGTTGGTCGCGGAATTATGCAAGGCGGCGGGAATTGACGCCGAAATCGCGGGCAATTTCGGCGAGCCGTTGTTGGATGCAAACGAGCGTTGGCGCGTTTGCCCGCCGCGCGTTGCGGTGTTGGAATTGTCCAGTTTTCAACTGCACCGCAAAGGACGCAAAGGCGCGGGCATCGGCGCGCACGCCGCCGTGGTTTTAAATATCAGCCCCGACCACTTGGACAGTCACGGCAGTTTTGCCGAATACGCGCGGGCGAAATCGCGCATTTACCGGCGCGCCGAATATTGCGCGGTTAATTTGGACGATGCGCGCGCCGCAAAAATGGCGGGCAAAAATCAAATTACTTTTTCCGTCCGGCAAGCGGCGGATTGGTGCGCGGAAAAAAATTGGATTACCGGCGGCGGCATGCGTTTTCGCCGCGCCGCGCTTTCGCCCGCATTGTCCGCCGAAAACGCGGCGGCGGCGTTGGCGTTATTTTCCGCGTTGCAAAAGAAAAGCAAAACGGCGGGCATTCCCCTTTTGCCGCCCAAGTTGCCGCGCCACGCGCTGGCAAAAACGCTCGCCGAATTTCCCGGCTTGCCGCACCGGCGGCAGGTTGTCGCGCGCCTCAAAAACGGCGCGGCGTGCATTAACGATTCCAAATCCACCAATACGGCGTCCGCATGTTTTGCGTTGCGCCAACTCGGCGGTAATATTATTCTCATCGCCGGCGGGGACGGCAAAGGGCAGGATTTTGCGCCGCTGGCGCGCGAATGCGGCGGGGTCAAAAAAGCGTTTCTTATCGGCAAAGACGCGGCGGCGTTGCAGCGCGCGTTATTGCGCGGCGGCGCGGCATGCGAAATTGTATCCGGCATGAAAGCGGCGGTGCAAAAATCGGTGCGCGCGGCGAAGCGGGGGGATAAAATTTTACTCTCGCCCGCATGCGCGAGTTTGGACATGTATGAAAATTACGCGGCGCGCGGCGATGATTTTACGGCGGAGATTAAACGGCATGCGAAATAACGCGCCCATGCTGGATGCGACCGTTCCCGCCGCCTGTTTGCTGTTGTTTGGCGCGGGGCTGGCGGCGATGTATTCCGTTTCGCTTGCGCAAAATACGGGATGGGCGGGCAAGCAGCTTTTGTGGGCGGTATTATCCGCGGCGGCGGGCGGCGCGGTGCTGGCTTGTTCTTTGTCTTCGTTGCGCCGTTTTGCATGCCCGTTGATGCTGGCGGTAATTGCCGCGCTTGCCGCGTCTTTCTTTTTTGAACCGCGCAACGGCGCGCAGCGGTGGATTGCCGTCGGCGCGTGGTCTTTGCAACCTTCGGAATTTTGCAAGTGGGCGGCGTTATTGCTGGCGGCGCATTACGCTTCGCGCCCGCAATACCGGCGGCGGCAGACGGCGTTTGTGTTGCCGATTGCGGCGTGGCTTTGCCTGCCTTTGGGATTAATTGCGTTGCAGCCCGATTTTGGCGCGCTGTTGTTAATTTCATTTGTCGCGCTGGCGGTTTTATTTTTATCCGGATTAAGTTTGCGCTGGGTGATTGCGCTGTGCGTTTTGCTTGTTGTCGCGGCGGTGTTTTTGGCGTGGGCGGAACCTTACCGCATGCAGCGGCTGGGAAGTTTTATTGACCCGTTTCAATCGGAAGACGGCGGCTACAATCAAAAACACGCGCTGATTGCATTTACCCTCGGCGGTTTTTGGGGCGCGGGCATTATGCGGGGAATCCAACAATGGGGTTATTTGCCGGAACCGCACAACGATTTTATTATCGCAATTATCGGCGAAGAATTGGGGTTGACCGGATTTTTGGCGGTATGCGCTTTATTTTTTTACATCGTCCAGCGGGCGGTCGCCATCGGCGGCGCGGCGGAAAAACGGGGCGAAATTTTCGGCGCGTTATACGCTTACGGCTGCGCTTCAATGTTGGGCGCGCAGGCGTTGATTAATATCGGGGGCAATGTTTCGCTGTTGCCGTTTAAAGGATTTACCCTGCCGCTTGTTAGTTACGGGGGAAGCAGTTTGCTGGCAACGGGATTAATGCTCGGCACATTGATGCGGGTGGATTATGAAAACCGGCAGGATAGTTTGCAGTCCAAAGAGGCGCGCCCATGACGCGGGCGTTGATTGCGGCGGGCGGGACCGGCGGGCATGTTTTTCCCGCGCTGGCGATTGCCGAAGAATTGCAACAGCGCGGCGCGGAAGTGTTTTGGCTGGCGGCGGGCGGCATGGAAACGGCGCTTGCGGCGGCGCGCGGATTTCCGGTGCATCTTGCGCCGTTTCGTCCGCCGCGCGGAATCGGGGGGGCGTTGCGCCTTGCCGCGGCGGTATGGCGGGCGCGGCGGATATTGCGGCGGGTGCGTCCGGCGGTGGTGCTGGGGATGGGCGGATACGCCGCCGCCCCCGGCGGATTAGCCGCAAAAACCGCGGGCGTGCCGGTTGTCGTGCATGAACAAAACGCCGTTGCCGGACGCGCGAACCGCTTGCTGTGCAAAATCGCCGACCAAACTTTAACCGGATTTCCCGGCGTATTGCCAAACGGACGCTGGGTGGGCAATCCGGTGCGCGCCGAATTTTTTGCCGCCGTCCGCCCGCAAACTAGCGGACCGCTTCGCCGGTTGCTTGTGTTGGGCGGCAGCCAAGGGGCGCGCGCATTAAACGAAACCGTGCCGGCGGCGTTGGCGCGGTTGCCGGCGGATTTTGCCGTCTTCCACCAATGCGGACGGGGCAATTTAGACGCCGCGCGGCGGGCGTATCAAGCGGCGGGGCGGCGCGCCGAAGTTTGCGAATTTATGGACGATGTCGCGGCGCAAATGGCGGCGGCGGATTTGATTCTCAGCCGCGCCGGAGCGGCGACTTTGGCGGAAATTGCGGCGACGGGCGGGGCGGCGTTATTAATTCCGTATCCGTTTGCGGCGGGCGGACACCAGCGGCGCAACGCCGAATTTTTCGCCGAAAAAGGCGCGGCGTTTCACCGCGAAGAAGAAGAATTGACCGCCGAATGGCTTGCCGATTTTCTTGCCCAAACAACCCGCCCGATGCTCGCCGAAACGGGGCGGAAAGCGCGCGAATTGGCGCGTCCGAATGCGGCGGCGGATGTGGCGGAAGCGTGTTTGGCGGAGGCGAATCATGCGGCATAAAATCCGCCGCATTCATTTTACCGGCATCGGCGGCGCGGGCATGTGCGGCCTTGCCGAAGTAATGCACAGTTTCGGCTACGAAGTCAGCGGCTCGGACGCGCGCGAACAACCTTCTTTGGCGCGGTTGCGCGCCGCCGGAATCCGCGTTTTTACCGGACACGATGCGGCGCATGCGGCGGGGGCGGATTGCGTCGTTTATTCCGGCGCGGTGCCGGAAGACAATCCGGAGCGGGCGGCGGCGGCGGTGCAGGGGATTCCGGCGGTGCCGCGCGCGCAAATGTTGGGCGAAGTATTGCGGTTTAAATCCGGCGTCGCCGTCGCCGGGACGCACGGCAAAACCACCGTGTCGTCCATGCTCGCTTCCATTCTCACCGCCGCCGGAAAAGACCCGACATGCATTATCGGCGGGCGGCTGTTGGACGGCGGCGCGGACGGGGGCGGCAACGCGCGCATCGGGGCGGGCGAATTTGTCATCGCCGAAGCGGACGAATCGGACGCGTCCTTTTTGCATTTGCAGCCGGTTGCGGCGTTGGTAACCAATATTGACAACGACCACTTGGGCGCGTTTGGCGGCGAAATGGCGCGTTTGCATGACGCGTTTCGGGGATTTTTAGGCAATCTTCCGTTTTACGGCGCGGCGGTGATTTGCGCCGACAATCCCGCCGCGGCGCGGCTGGCGGACGAGCTTGCGTCCCCCCGCATCATCCGCTACGGCATGCGCGCAAAAGCGGAAGTGCGCGCGGCGGAAGCGGCGCACGAAGGCGGGGGAATGCGTTTTATCCTGCACTTGGCGGGCAAAAAATATCCGATTCGCCTCGCCTCGCCGGGCGCGCACAACGCGCTCAATGCGGCGGGCGCGTGTGCGATGGCGCATGAACTCGGCGCGGAAACGGAAGCGATGGCGGCGGGATTGGAAAATTTTCGCGGGGTTGGAAGGCGGCTGGAAGCGCACGGAAAAATTATGCCGGAAAAGGGCGACATTGTTTTGCTGGACGACTACGCCCATCATCCGACCGAAATTGCCGCTACCGCCGAAGCGGTGCGGGGCGCGTATCCAAAACGGCGGCTGGTGTTGGTATTTCAACCCCACCGCTACACGCGCACGCGCGATGTTTTTGCCGAGTTGCTTTCCGCTTTGGCGTTGGGCGATGCGCTGGTATTGTTGCCGGTGTATGCGGCGGGCGAAGCGCCCCTGCCCGGCGCGGACAGCGACGCGATTTTTGCGGCGTTGCAAAAACGCGGCGCGCCCCCGGCGCGGGCGGACGATTTGCCCGGGGCGGCGGCGGCGGTGCGCGAGGCGGCGCGGGACGGCGATGTCGTGCTGACGATGGGCGCGGGCGATATTGGCGGGTTGCCCGCATTGTTGAAGGAGGCGGCATGACGGCGTTGCGCGGCGAGTGGCGCAAAAATTATCCGCTGTCGCGGTTGTCTTCGTGGCGCGTTGGCGGTCCGGCGGAAGAATTATTTTTGCCCGCCGATTTGGAAGATATGAGCGCGTTTTACCGGCAGGACAAACGCGCCGCAAAATCGTTCTTTTTGGGATACGGCAGCAATCTGCTCGTGCGGGACGGGGGCATTCCGGGCGTTGTCGTCCGCACGGCGCCGGGGCTTTCCGCCCTGCGGCGCGAAGAGGACGGGCGGATTTATGCGGAAGCGGGCGCGGCGTGCGCCAAGTTGGCGCGTTTTGGCGCGGCGGCGGGATTTTCCGATGCGGCGTTTCTTGCCGGAGTCCCCGGCACCGTGGGCGGCGCGCTGGCGATGAACGCCGGATGCGAAGGCGCGGAGATATGGGATTATGTAGACGAAGCGGTAACGCTGGATAAAACCGGCGCGCGCCGCCGTCCGGCAAAAGATTTCGCCCCCGGCTACCGCTCCTTAAAACCCAAGCGGGGAAAGGGCGCGCCGGTATTCGCCGCGGCGTATTTGCGTTTCGCCCCCGGAGATGCGGCAAAAGCGCGCGCCCGCGTGCGCGAATTATTGCGCAACCGCGCCGCCGCGCAACCGCTTGCTTCGGCAAATTGCGGCTCGGTATTTTGCAATCCGCCGGGCGGGCATGCGGCAAAATTGATTGAAGCATGCGGGTTGAAAGGCGCGCGCATCGGGGGCGCGGAAGTGTCGCGCAAACACGCCAATTTTATTATCAACCGCGGCGGCGCAACGGCGGCGGACATTGAAAATTTGCTCCTGCGGGTGCAAAAAGAAGTGCGCCAAAAAACCAAAATCGCGCTGGCGGCGGAAGTGCGGATTGTCGGAAAAGCGGCATCCGAAATCGGAAAATCCGCGCCCAAAAAACCGGCGTCCAAAAAGGCGGCGCGATGAGTAAAACCGTATTATTGGCGGGAGGCGATTCGCCGGAGCGCGAAGTGTCGTTGACCGGCGGGAGCATGATTTTTCTGGCGTTGCAGCGGCTGCAAATTCCGGTGGAATCGTTTGACCCGTTCAAACGCCCGCTGGCGGAAATTACAACGCTCGGCGCATCGCGCGCGTTTAATATTTTGCACGGCGGCTACGGCGAAAACGGCGAATTGCAAGGCGCGCTAAAAATGCTCGGCATGCCATGCACCGGCAGCGGCGTTTTGGCGTCCGCGTTGGCGATGGACAAACACCGCGCAAAATTGGTGTGGAAAGCGGCGGGCATTTCCACCCCGCGCTGGCGCATTGTCGGCGAAGACGGCGATTGCGAGGCGGCGTCCGAATTGCGCGCGCCGTTGTTTGTCAAACCAAACTCCGGCGGTTCCAGCACGCGCGCCGGCATTGTGCGCGATCCGGCGCAGTTGCCGGACGCCGTTGCTTTTGCCGGGGCGGAAGGGTATCCGGTGTTGGTGGAAGAATTTGCAAACGGGCGCGAATATACGATGGGCGTGTTGGACGATGCGCCGTTGCCGTTGATTGACATTAGCGTGGCGGGCGAATTTTACGACTACCACGCAAAATATGTCGCCGAAGATACGCGCTTTGCCTGTCCGTGCGGATTGCCCGCGGCGGAAGAGCGGCGTTTGCAGGACGCGTGCATGGAAGCGTTTTCGCTGCTCGGTTGCCGCCATTGGGGACGGGTGGATTTTATTTTAACCAAAGAAGGCCCGTTGTTTTTGGAAGTGAATACGGTGCCCGGCATGACTTCGCACAGCTTGGTCCCGCATGCGGCGGAAGTTGCGGGAGTGGACTACGATTCGTTAGTGCGGCGTATTTTGGAATCGGCGTCATGAAGAAAAAGTTTTTGCCCGCGTTGTTGCTGTGCGCCGCGCTTGCCGGAGTTTGGCGGCTGGGCGAAGCGGCGGTGTTGCGCGACTGGCGCATTGACGGCGGCGGGGACGCGGCGCGCGCGGAAGCGCGGCGCATGGTGCGGGAGTTGGAAGGCAAAAGTTTGCTGGCGCTCAATCTTAACTATTTGCGCGCGCGGTTAAAAAACCTGCCCGGAGTCGCCGAAGCGGAATTGCGCCGGCGTTTGCCGCGGCGGTTGGAAATCCGTCTCGTCGGGCGCGAGCCGCTGGCGGCGTGGGACGGGGGCGGGTTGGTGGATGTACGCGGGCGGCGGTATGACGGCGCGGCAAATTCGTGGCTACCGATTTTTCGCGGTCCGGCGGAGCGCGCCGCGAGTATGGCGGATTTTTACGGCGCGGCGCGGCGCGCATTGTCGCCGCTGGGCGCCGTGATTATTCAATTACAAGTCGGCGAAGACGGCGAGTGGCGGGTGTTTTTGGACGACGGTTTGGTGTTGTATTTGGGGCGCGACAACCGGCACGAGCGGTTGCGCCGTTTCGCCCGCCACGCGCCCCGTTTGCGGCGCGAATTCGCCCGTTTGCGGGCGGTGGATTTGCGCTACGAAAAAGGATTTTCAGTCGTCGGCGATAGAACGGAGGAAGAAGCATGAAACAAGAAAAAATATCGGGCGCGGTTGCGGCGGCGGTGGATTTTGGCAACGATGCGGTCCGCGTTTTTGTCGCGGAGATGCTGGACAACGGTTCGTTCCGCCTGTTGGGGCTGGGCGAGGCGGCGTCGGACGGCATCAGCGAAGGGCGCGTTGTGGACATTGAAAAAGCCGTCGCCGCGCTGCAAAACGCGCTGAAGGAAGCGGAAATTATGTCGCGCTGTAAAATCAATTCGGCGTGGGCGGCGGTCGCCGGCGAGCATATCAGCGGGCGCAATGCGGCGGGGTCTACGGTGCTGGGCGATTCTTCCGGAGTGTCGGTTTCCGATATTAAAAAAGTAAAACAGATGGCGTGCGCCGAAGTCGCGCAACAAAGCGGGCGGCGCGTTATCGCCGTTTTGGAGCGCGATTACGAATTGGACGGGCATACGGGCGTGCAAAAACCGCTGGGCATGACCGGGCATAAATTGTCGGGCGAAATGCATTTAGTTTTAGCGTCCGCCAACGCCCTCGCCGATTGGGAAAAATGTTTGCTGCAATGCGGCGTGGAAACGGAAGAGCAGTTTGTATTTTCCGGTTTGGCGGCGGCGCGCGCCGTATTATCGGAAGACGAAAAACAACTCGGCGTATGCGTAGCCGACATCGGCGCGTCGACAACCGATGCCGCGGTGTTTTACCGCGGCGCGGTGGAGGAAACTTTTTCGCTGGCGCTTGCTTCCGGCGACATTCACCGCGATATCGCCGAAATGCACCACGCCTCGCTGGAATCGGCGGAGCGGGCAAAAAGAACTATCGGGCTTTCCGGCGACGACGGCGAATTTGTTTCGCTATTGGAAGCGGGCGGCGGGGGCGAAAGCAAACAATCGCTGGCGGTCGTGCGCGATACCATCGCCTACCGCGTGGAAGAAATATTGGACGCCATTCGCGAAAAAATCGTGCGGGACGACAAGCGGCTTGCGGCGGGCATTGTTTTGGTCGGGGACGGCGCGCTTTTGCCCGGCATCGCCGAAGCGGCGAAAGCCAAGCTCAACATGCCGGCGCGCATCGGCATGCCGCTTTACCGCGGACCGAATCATGAACGGGTGGCGTCCCCGCGTTTTGCCGCGGGCATGGGGTTGTTGGAAAAAGGCGCGGCGATGCGGGGCGAAAACGCCGCGGCGGGAGGCGGATTTTTTCAAACGGTTAAAAACTGGATGCGGCGCGTTTGGGAAGGCGGCGCGCCGGAACAGGAACAATGATTTATTACCTACAACGGAGAACCACACCATGACCATGAAATTCTTAAACACGGAACAAGCGCCGGCGCGCATTCGCGTCGTCGGCGTGGGCGGTTGCGGCGGCAACATTATCCGGCACTTGCAGGAAAAAGAAGTGCCGGGCATTGAATACGCCGCGGTCAATACCGACTCGCAGGCGCTGTCGCTTGTGGAAAACGCCGAGTGCGTGCAAATCGGCGGCTCGTCCGGTTTGGGCGCGGGCGCGGACCCCGAAATTGCGCGACAGGCGGCGGAAAACGACAAGGAGCGGCTGACCGAATTGGTGCGCGGCTACGACATGGTTTTCATCGTTTCCGGCATGGGCAAAGGCACCGGCACCGGCGCGTCCCCGATTGTCGCCCGCCTCGCGCGGGAGCAGGAAGCGTTGACCGTCGCCGTGGCGACTTTGCCGTTTTCGCATGAACGAAGGGACGCCGCCGCCGAAAAAGGGCTGCAAAACTTAACCCGCGAAGTCAATTCGTTGCTGGTTGTGCCGAACGCCAAATTGTCCGAAGTATTGGGCGAAGACGCGGCGGTGCCCGCCGCATTGGCGGCGGCAAACGACGTCCTGCACAACGCCGTGCGCGGCATTTCCGAAATCATCACCAAACCGGGCGAGATGAATTTGGACTTCAAAGACGTCCGCTCCGTGATGTCGGTGCAGGGTAAAGCGGTGATGGGTTCCGCGTCCAAATCGGGCGAAGACCGGGCGGCGGAAGCGGCGCACGAGGCGCTTTGCTGCCCGATTATGGAAGACATTAATTGGTCCGCCGCCACCCACTTTTTGGTGAATGTAACCGCTTCGCCGCACCATCTCAAACTTTCGGAAATGGACGCGGTGCATCAAGTCATTGACGAAAAAGCGCCGCACTGCCACAGCGAACGTTTTGTCGGGCTGGTCTACGACAAAAGCATGGGCGAGGCAATCCGCGTGACGATAATCGCCACCGGCATTGACGAGCGGCAGCCGGCGGTAGAAACCGCTTCTGGACCGCCGAGCTTAAAAGTCATTGAGGCGAACATGAAAGACGACGCTTTTACTTCGGGGCGCGTCCGCAAACAAAAGGAGGACATTTGCCAAAAACACGGCGGCAATGTAAAAGCCATCCCGGCGATTCTCCGCGCCCAGCGCAATTAGAGCGGGGTTAAATTAACGGCGTATAATCCGGTGATGACCGCGCAAAAAACAATCGCCCGCGCCGCCGAATTTTCCGGGATTGCGCTGCACGGCGGCGGCGCGGCGCGCGCGCGTTTGTCGCCCCTCGGCGAAGACGAAGGAATCGTGTTTGTCCGCGGCGGCAAACGGGTGCGCGCGGCGGCGGAAAATGTCGGCGATACGCGTTTGGCGACGATGCTGGGGGACGGGACATTTTCGGTGGGGACGGTGGAGCATTTGCTTTCCGCGCTTTCCGCGCTGTGCATTGACAATTTGCAGGTGGAAGTTGACGCGGCGGAGTTGCCGATTTTGGACGGCAGCGCCGCGCCGTGGATGCTGTTTTTAACCGATGCATGCGGTATCGCCGAACAAAGCAAACCGCGCCGCGTAATGCGCGCCAAAAAAGAAATTACGGCGGAATTAAACGGCGGCAGCGCGCGCTTGTCGCCCGCCGCAAACGGCGCGGCGCGCTACGCCGTCAGCATAGATTTTCCGCATGCGGCGGTGCGGCGCACGGGTTTGCATTTTTCGCACGAGCTTTCGGCGGACTCTTACGAAAAAGAAATATCGCGCGCGCGCACTTTTTGTTATGTCAAAGATGTAAACCTCATGCGCAAAAACCGCCGCGCCCTCGGCGGCTCGTTAAACAACGCCGTCGTATACGACGACTTGGGCGTATTAAACGCGGAAGGGTTGCGCTATCCGGACGAATTTGCGCGCCACAAAGTATTGGACGCCATCGGCGACTGCTACATCAACGGCCATTTAATTTTGGCGAATTACGAATCCCGCCGCCCGGGGCATGC
>JBPCWY010000111.1:0-3564 GCA_051009035.1 Gammaproteobacteria bacterium | reverse complement strand
GAGCTCCGAGAGGAGCTCGACAAGCTTAGTCCCAAGCAGAAGGCTGAATTGGCGCGAACATTGATCGATTCATTAGACGAAGACCTGGATGAGGACGTCGAGCAGCTCTGGCTCGATGAGGCGACGCGGCGATACGACGCGTACCGGCGTGGCGAGATTTCTTCCCGCCCAGCGGCGGAGGTGTTTGCGCGAGTCCGCGCGCGACTTAGCGGTGAATCTTCGTTTCCTCGACCCGGTCGAAGAGGGGATGCTTAAGGCAGCGGATATTTACGAAGACCAGGCGGTTGGACTCGGAGAGCGGTTTCTGGACGAAGTGGAGGGGTGTGTGGATCTGCTGCTCGATCGACCTTTCATCGGGAGGCGGGTTGGGGCATTCCGTCGGTTTCCCCTCCGCAAGTTCCCTTTCACTCTGATCTACGCGCTCGAACAGGACGTTCTTGTGGTCGTAGCCGTAGCACATCATCGGCGGCGCCCAGGCTATTGGATGGGGAGGTATGACCGCTAACCACACAATGGAACCGACGCCGCAAAGCGGCGCGGCTCATTGTGGACGTTAGCGCGCACGCTCAGACTATGGCGATACTCGAAACACTTCGTGACCTATCCATTCTTGGTGTCGCCGGGATGGCGATGTATGGCTTGGACGCATGGCGGCGCGAGCATACGGGAAGGCGCCAGATTGAACTCGCGGAAGAGACTCTTGCTCTGTTTTATGAGGCCCGCGATGTCATCAAGCATATTCGGGCCCCGATGAGCTTCGGGAGTGAGACTGCAGATATCGAACGAGTCGAGGGGGAGACGGAGCAGGATTGGGTAGCGAGGAGAAATGCCAGTGTGGCCTATAGGCGGTACGACTCGCACCGCGACCTGTTTAGCCGTATACACTCGCTGCGCTACAGGTTCATGGCGCAGATTGGCCGGACAGAGGCCGAGCCGTTTCAAGAACTGCGAAGCATCGTTACTGAAATACTATCGGCCGCCGACGCCCTTGCCCGATTGTGGCCGCGAGGCCACTTCAGGACCGAGGACCAGCTGGAGGTGCATCACGAGCGAGTCGAAAAGTACGAAGCGATCTTTTGGGACACGATGGACGAAGATGACCCGATCAATCCGCGCCTGGAGGCCCTTTTTTCCAGAATGGAGGCAACTTGTCAGAAGGTCATTTCAGGCGGAGGCACTCTGTACGGCATTCTCAACCGAAAACTTGGCGTCCGCGCGCGCTAACAACGTGCTGCAGGTGACGCCGCAAAGCGGCGCACCTGAGCTTGGCCGTTAGATTCGCACAATGGTCATCTGGAAAAGAAAGGAACTACCAGACAAAATGGGAGTGGGCCCGATGGACTCCCACGGGCTCGCGATTCTGGAACACGTCAAGACTGGAAGAGAACAATGGTTCAGTTGCTACCGTACGGGCTCTACCCAGCCGCACATCGCGCTTTGCAGTTCCATCTATGTTTCGCCTAGCAAGTCGCAACTCGAAGTTGTCCGGCAAACAACCAATCTCTGCAGAGGCAAGGTGTTGGATGTCGGCGCCGGTGGAGGCTATGCCGCACTCGTATTACAAGAGCACGCCGTAGACGTAACCGCGTTGGACCTGTCTTCATACTGCGTAGAAGCTATGCGCATGCTCGGGGTCGCTAACTGCGAAGTCGGAGACATTCGCTCCTATGACAATAGTGAATACGACACCGTGCTGATGCTTGATTCTGTATTTGGGTGCACTGGCTCTACGGAGGGCATGTCGGCACTTCTATCCCATATGCATTCTCTGTTGCGCGCAGGAGGCCAAATTCTCATGCATGACGGAACGGAAAGTGAGGGAGTAAGGGTGCACGAATGGTCTGGACATTTTGAGTACGAGAACTTCGTTGGGGAAGAATTTCAGTGGTGCAGCGTTTCTCGTAAACGTCTCGCTGGCTTGGCCGTAGATTCCGGCTGGTCCATTGACTTCCCCAGTGGGGATCTCGGAACCAGTAGATACATCGCCAGACTGACATCTGCGTGAAGTGATCTAACCCGGCGCTCGAGGTGACGCAGTAAACTGCGCACCTCAGCTCTGCGTTAGATTTCAACAAGCCCCAACGTAGGAGAAGCGCGTGAGCCAGGAAATTATTCTCACTACAAAAGGAGAGGTTGCGTCGGGCGTCGACCAATTCACGACTGGCTTGACCGCCTATCTCGGAGAATTAGGACTCCCCAGCCAGCAGGTCTTAGTTCCCGTTGAAGAGCGCTCCAGGGTGATCAACAACCTCCCCGAGGTCCTGACGCTCGTTGATTCCCAGAAACGCTCAGTTTCAATCTATTTGTCCAAGTTCATAGCAGCCTGTGGGGCCGGCTTATTCGATGCTGCACTCAATTTCATATGGGACGAAACAGTTCTAAGCCTAAGAACTAAAGTGGCCCATTTCGACTTAGAGTACTTCTACGACAGCGTAATCACCGACGAGAATAGACGCGAAAAGCTCAGGGATGAGTCTGATCTTGTGAAGATCGACGAGTGGGAGCTTGTAAGGGGTTGCCATCTTACGGGAATTCTTTCGGATATAGGTTACAAGCATCTTGACTACATTCGTGACATGAGGAACTGGGCAAGCGCTGCTCATCCAAACCAGAATGAACTCACGGGCTTCCAACTCGTCTCTTGGCTAGAGACATGCATCAAAGAGGTAATAGGTAAGGAACCAGAAGGCCCCGTAATTGAGGTCCGGCGATTTCTGAATAGCATCAGAAACCACAAATTGGAACCTAGTGACGCCGTGCACATTAACGGCGGAATTGAATATTTGCCCACAGACCTTTGCACGTCTCTTTTGCGGACCCTATTCGGCATGTATACATCCGAGGGCGCCTCGGCTCAGTTGAAGGCAAACATTCGTCTAATTTGTACGAAAGCCTGGGGGAGGGCTCCGGAACAGACCCGCTACGAATGTGGCTTCAAGTACGCCACTTACGCGTCCAACGGTGAGATTCTTCGCAAGACCGCCGCAAACGAATTCCTCACGGTGGTAGGAGGACTGCCCTATCTACCGAAAGACACTCTTACAGTTGAGCTATCGGAAAAGATCAACAACCTCTACTCGGCCCACATTGGGTTCAACAACTTCCACAATGAACCGTCTCATGCGAGGCTACTTGACTCGTATGTTTCTTCGACGGGCGTAGTACCAGATTCGGTGCGCGGAAAGTATGTGAAGACGCTGGTAATGACGAAGATCGGAAACGGCCACGGTGTTTCCCACATGGCGCAATCGTATTATGACAATATGCTATCAAAGTTTGGGGAAGCCGAGATTCGAGAGATTGCAGCTTTGGTGATCGATAGTGAGTTCTCCTCAAGACTCGGCTTGTCGTCGTGCGAAGCTGGGTATCGAGAGCTGGCTAATTTCTTCAAATCGACGACTACCAACCAGATCACCGTTCAAGCGCTAGATGCCATAGTAGCGTCTACGCCACAGCAGCTTCCAAAGCTGGGTAAAGACTCACGATATGTACGCCTTCTTGAGTCGTAGAAATCTAACACGACGCTCGAGGCGACGCGGTAAACCGCGCGCCTCAGCTCTGCGT
>JBPCWY010000110.1:0-5656 GCA_051009035.1 Gammaproteobacteria bacterium | reverse complement strand
ATTTCAACCGCCGCGTATTTGCATGGTTGCATGGCGGTTTTACATGACGACCGCGATGTTGCCGATGTGGCGTTTTTGGATGAATTCTTGCTGGGCTTCGCGCAGGTTTTTGAGCGGGTAGGTTTTTGCCAGCAACGGGCGGATTTCGCCGCGTTCAATGTATCCCGTTAAATTGGCGAAAACGCCGGGGGCTAATGCGGTTGCGCCGTAAAAAGTTAAATCGCGCAAATAAAAAGGGCGCAAATCAAAACGGACTTCCGCCCCGGCTATCGCGCCCGAACAAACATAACGCCCGCCCCGCCGGATAATATTTTCCAGCGCCGAAAAATACGCCCCGCCGACAACATCCGCGACAACCGAAACCGGACCAAACGCCGCCAACGCCGCGGGCAAATCTTGCGGCGCGCGCGGCAAAAGCAAATCCGCGCCGATTTCGCGCAACGCATCGTGTTTGCTTTCGCCGCTTAACGCGGCAACGCGCGCGCCCCGCCGTTTGGCGAGTTGAATTAACGCCGAACCGACCCCGCCCGATGCGCCGGAAATTAACACGGTATCTTCGGCGCAAACTTTTGCGCGGGTTAACATGTTTTCCGCGGTGGAATACGAAATGGCGAAAGTTGCCAGCTCCGCGTCGCTTAAGCCGCAATTGACGGGATATACCTGCCGCGCCGGGACTTTCACATATTCGGCGAAACCGCCGTCGCATTCGCTGCCAAAATACGCGACTTTTTCCAAATCGTCCGGCGCGTCCGGGTCGCGCATGCACGGGTCAATTAAAACGCGGCGTCCGATTAATTCCGCATCTTCCGCGCTTTCCACGATTCCCGCCGCATCCCCGCCTTGAATGCGCGGAAATTGCAGCGCCGTCCCGCTCCAAGCGGCGTCCGCTTCCCGCGCGTCCGGCTGCGCGTCCCCGGTTGTCGCCCCGCCGGCGCTTGGCGAATACCAGCCGGTGCGCGTATTGACATCGGTGTTATTCAACCCGCAAGCGCAAACGCGCACCAAAACTTCCCCGGCGGCGGGGCGGGGTTTGGGCCAATCTTTGCGGTATTCCAATTTTTCCAAACCGCCGTGTCCGGTTAAAATTACCGCGCGCATTGTTTCCATGATTATTTCTCCAAAAAAATTATTGTCCGCCGCGCAAGCACAGCCGCCGGAATTATAACCGCAAAAAGCGCGTTTTGCGCCGCGCCGGAATGTGCTTGCGCGTTTGGTTTGGGGGCGTTTTGGTTTTGGGGTTTTTTCGGGCGGGGATAATATTTATTCCGGCGCGCGGAAAAAATCCGTTTTTAATGCGTTATAATGCCCGCCGGAAGAATTGCGCGCGCGGCGGACGGCGCGGCGTTTTTGGACCGCAAATTATTTTAACCGCAAAGGTTTGCAAGGAGGGCGGCATGAAAAACAGCATGGACGATTTATTTGAAACGGGGCTTGCCGCGCGCAAAAAAGTGCTGGGCGCGGAATATGTGGAAAAAAACCTTTCCGCCGCGGACGATTTCACCCGCCCGTTTCAAGAAGCGATGACGGCGTGGTGCTGGGGTTTTGTCTGGGGCGACAAAGCGATAGACGACAAAACGCGCTCGTTGATTAATTTGGCGATGCTCGGCGCGCTCGGCAAAATGCACGAGTGGGAATTGCATTGCGGCGGCGCAATTAACAACGGCGCAAGCGCGAAAGAAATCCGCGCAGTCGTGCATATTGTCGGCGCGTATTGCGGCGTGCCGCAGGCGCTGGAATGTTTTCGCGCCGCCCGCAAAGTTTTGCACGAACGCGGCATGCTTTAACGCGGGCGAATTAACCGCCCCGTTTTTTTTCGGAGAATAAAATGGACGACTTAAAACATATCCGCAACGGCGCGCCCGCGGCGCGGACTTTTTCGGACGCGGAATACGCGCGGCGGCTTGCCGGTTTGCGGCGGGCGCTCGCCGATGCGGGGGCGGACTGCGCGCTGTTGACTTCCATTCACAATATTAATTATTATTCCGATTTTTTATACTGCGCTTTCGGACGCCCCTACGGACTCGCCGTTACCGAAGACCGTGCGGTTTCCATTTCCGCCAACATAGACGGCGGACAACCATGGCGCAGAACCGCCGGCGGCGAAAACATCGTCTACACCGACTGGCGGCGGGGCAATTTTTTTCGCGCCGTCCAAAAAACGCTGCCCAAAGCGCGGACGGTGGGGGTGGAATACGACCACATCAATTTGGACATGATGGCGCAGCTGCGGGACGCGCTTCCCGATTGCAAGTTTACGGACATTAGCCGGGCGGCGATGCGCCTTCGCATGATTAAATCGGACGAAGAAATCGCGCACATTAAACAAGGCGCGCAAATATGCGATATCGGCGGCGCGGCGCTTTGCGAAGCGGCGGCGGAAAATGTCCCCGAATACGAAGCGGCGCTGCATTCCACGCGCGCGATGGTGCGCGAAATCGCGCGCCGTTTTCCGCATGCGGAATTAATGGATACTTGGACATGGTTCCAATCCGGCATTAACACGGACGGCGCGCACAACCCGGCGACATCGCGGCGCGTCCAAAAAGGCGATATTTTGTCGCTGAATTGTTTCGCCATGATTGCCGGTTATTACACCGCGCTGGAGCGCACTATGTTTCTTTCCCATGCCGACGACGCGTCGTTAAAATTATGGGAGATTAATGTCAAAGTCCACGAGGCGGGATTAAAACTTATCCGCCCCGGCGCGCGCTGCGGCGACATCGCGCGCGAATTAAATTTAATATACGAAGAACACGGCCTGCTGCAAAACCGGACATTCGGCTACGGGCATTCTTTCGGCGTGCTGTGCCACTACTACGGGCGCGAAGCGGGTTTGGAATTGCGCGAAGACATGGACACCGTCCTGCGCCCGAACATGGCGGTATCCATGGAGCCGATGATTATGATTCCGCAGGGCGAGCCCGGCGCGGGCGGCTACCGCGAACACGACATATTAATCGTGGGCGAAACCGGCGCGGAAAACATCACCGCCTTTCCTTACGGTCCGGCGCATAATATTTTGTCCGGTTAAAATATTATGGAACTGTTTTTGTTTGCGTTGTTTGTCGCGTTTATTTTTGTGTTTGCCGTCACCGCCGTTTTGTTTCGGCTGTGGCGCAAGACGGACGCGCGACCGGCGCAGCATGAAAACGAAACAACTTTATTGCGCGCGCAATTAAAATCCGAAACGGAAAACCGCGCCGCCGCCGAAAATGCGGGAAACGATTGGCGGTATAAATGCGAAGCCGCGCAAGCGGCGGAAACCGCGGCAAAAGTGGAATCCGGCAAAACCGCAACGGAAGCGGAAACCGCGCAACGCCGCGCCGAAACGCTGCATGCGGAAAACGCGCGGTTGCAGCAAACGGCGAAAGATAACGCCGCGCGCATCGCCGAATTGGAAACCAAACTGCAAAACGCGCAAACCGCCGCGGACGAAAAAATCGCCTTGCTTGAAAAAGCGCAAAAAACCATGAACGCGGAATTTGAACGGACGCGCGAACAAATGGGCGCGGAATTTAAAAACTTGTCGCAAAATATCTTGGACGAAAAAAGCAAAAAATTCGGCGAAGAAAACGCCAAACTGCTCGCGCCGTTGCGGGAGAGTTTGGAAGATTTTCGCAAACAAGCCGGCGAAGTCCGCATTGAAGACGCCAAAGACCGCTCCGCGCTCAAACAGGAAATTTTGAATTTGCAAAACAACGCGGCGGAATACGGAAAATCCGCCGACAATTTGGCGCGCGCGCTCAAAGGCGACAGCAAAATACAGGGCGGGTGGGGCGAAATTGCGCTGGCAAATTTGCTGGAAAAATCCGGCTTGCGCGAAGGCGAAGAATACGAAACGCAAAAATCGGTGCGCGGCGAAGACAATAAAATATTGCGCCCCGATGTGGTGGTTAACCTGCCGGACGGCAAACATTTAATCGTGGATTCCAAAGTATCGTTGCGCGATTTTTGCGACGCCGCCGCCGCCGAAAATCCGGAAACGGAAAAAGCCGCGCTGTCGCGCCACGCGGGCGCGGTTAAAAACCATGTCGCCGGGCTTGCCGGCAAACACTACGCCCGCGCCAAAGGCGTTAACGCGCCCGATTTTGTTTTTATGTTTATGGAAATTGAACCGGCGTTTTTTGCCGCGCTGAAAGAATCTCCGGAATTGTTTTCGGACGCCTACGACAAAAAAATTATTTTATGCGCGCCGACTACATTGATGGCGACTTTGCGGACGGTGGAGCGCATTTGGCAGATGGAAAAACAAAACCGCAACGCGGAAGAAATCGCCCGGCGGGGAGGTTTGTTGTATGATAAATTTTACGGATTTGTCCAAGACATGGCTGGCGTAAACGAAGCGTTGAAAAAAACGCGCGCATCTTTTGACGCCGCGACCGCAAAATTAAAAACGGGTCCGGGTAATTTAATCGGGCAAGCGCAAAAATTGCACGATATGGGAGTGGATACCAAAAAACCGCGCCTGCCGGACGGCGAAGAAGAATTGCCCGCCGCGAAAGTTGCGGCGGACGAAGGCGGGGAAAAAGAATCTTAAAGATATTTTTGCCCGCCCGCCAAATCAGCGCAGTCCAGCAGTTGGCGGACGCCGCCGTTTTGCGGGTTATACGCCCATTCGTTGTCAAACAAATCTTTTAATGCTTGGCGCAAAAAATTGCCGCCGATGGAAAGCGAATGAAATTTATTTCCGTTTTCTTTTGCCGCCGCAATTTGGGGATGCAAAGCGGCGGGCAATTCGTCCATCATAAAATCCGAGACGATTAATAAATCGGCTTTTTTGTAATTTTTCGTTTGCATCATTTGCAGCGCATGGGCGATTGCCGGGGCGGCGTCCGTCCCGCCGCCGAATGAAAGGCGCAAAAATTTGAGCAACCCGGCGATGCTTTGCCGTCCGGACAAATCCAAAGTTTTGATGCCGGTGGAAAAATTAATCAGATAACAATCGCGTTTTTGTTTCATCGCCGCCGCCGCCATGTAAAGCGAGACGGCTTTGGCGACGGTTTCCGGCGCGCCTTTCATGGAGCCGCTGGTGTCCACGCAAACAATAACCGGCCCCGTTTTTTCCTTTTCGGAGATTTCGGTTTCCTTTTCTTTTTCTTCCGTCAAGTCGTATATTTCGGAACCCGTCATGTCAAACTGCATTAGGCGGCGTTCCGCAAATTTTAAGTCAAACAAGAGGGCGGTATCTTCGTCCGCCAACAGCGCTTTTTCTTGCGGCAAGGCGTATTCAATATCGTTTCCGGCGCAAACGCCGGCGATTTCTTCTTTGGAATTTGCGTCAACGTGCACGGCGGGAATCGTTTCGGACGACATAATTATTTCGCGGCGTTTTACGCCCGCCGCCGTCCGCATCCGCCCCAGCATCTCGCACAGCCGCCGGACATTTTCGTCCTGCGAAAGATAATTCGCCCACCGCTTAATTTTTTCAATATCGGAAAGCGAAATATTGTCTTTGGACAAATCAAACAGCAGCCCGGGCTCAATGGATAATGCTTCCAGAGCATCGGCGAGTTGCTGGATTAATTCCAGCGCGTTTTGCAATTCTTCCAAAAGCGCGCGCCGGTATTCGGCGATTTTTTCCAATTCCCATTTGGCGTATTCTTCGTCCAAAAGTTTTTGCCAAGTTTCCTGCAAAAGCGCGCGCAAAGTTTTTTTG
>JBPCWY010000109.1:0-8560 GCA_051009035.1 Gammaproteobacteria bacterium | reverse complement strand
ATTTAAAACCGGTCGGGCGGCGCAAGCTGTGCGTTTGCACGAACTTGCCGTGCGCGTTAATGGGCGCGATGAAAACCCGCGCGGCGCTGGAGGAGAATTTGCAAATCTCCTGCGGCGAAACGACGGCAGACGGCGAATGGACGCTGCAAGAAGGCGAATGCTTCGGCGCCTGCGGCGACGGCCCCGCAATCATAGTTGACAACGAGAAAATGCATGCTAAAATAACCGCGGGCAAAGTCCCGGAGTTTTTGGCGGGTTTGAAAGGAGAGAAGTAATGCCAAAAGGCAAAGATATAGGAGCGGTAGATTTCTTCTGCGGCGCGGGAGGGCTGACCTGCGGGCTCTTGAAAGCGCGCGTTAAAAATGCGGGTATTAGCGTTGTTGCGGGGATTGATAGCGATGAAAAATGCCGGTTTCCTTACGAGGAAAATAACAAGGGGGCGAAATTTATACATAAAAAAATTGAAGATGTTCGCGCTGGTGAAGTTGGCAAACTTGTCGGCGGTTTTAAGTGGAAAGTGTTTGTCGGTTGCGCCCCGTGCCAGCCGTTCTCTTCTTATACATTAAAAGCCCGCAAATCCGTTAAAAATACGGGCAATTGGAATTTAATAGAATATTTCATGAAAAATATTAAAGCAGTAAAACCAGATGTGGTGTCTATGGAAAATGTCCCGCAACTGATAAAACAAGAAATTTTTTCCAGATTCGTTAAGAAATTGGAAAAAGCCGGTTATTCCCCGTCGTATAGCGTGGTGAATTGCGCCCGCCACGGTATGCCCCAATCCCGCCGCCGTCTTGTATTGCTGGCTTCCCGGCATGGAGAAATTAATTTTCCCGCCCCGTCTAAAAAAACTAAAACATTGTATAACACGATTGGAAAAATGCCGGAACTGGAAAACGGAAAAGAAGACGCAGGCGATTCTTTGCATGTTTGCGCCAAGTTGGGTGAAACCAATTTGAAAAGGATTCTTGCGTCTAGCCCCGGCGGGACTTGGGAAGATTGGGATGAAGAATTGTTGCCGGAATGCTATAAAAAAGCTTCAGGGCAAACATATAAAAATGTATATGGGCGCATGTCGTGGAACGAGCCGGCTCCGACTATTACGGGGCAATTTTACAGATATGGGACGGGGCGCTTTGGGCATCCCGAACAGAGCCGCGCTTTGTCTTTAAGAGAGGGCGCGCTTATTCAAACGTTTCCCAAAAAATATAAATTTTTTCCTAATAGGGAAAAATTTTCCAGAGTAAGCATTGGCATGCAAATTGGCAATGCCGTCCCCGTAAAGTTGGGAAAACTTATCGGGAATACTATTATTCAACACATACAGGAGATTAGCCATGGCTGATAAAACCCAATTCAAATTTAAATTCTTGCTCTCTACCCTTAATCATTTGGGGCGGGGGCTTTATCGGAGTTTTGCGACGGTTATTGCGGAAGCAATATCTAACGCATGGGACGCCGATGCAGAGCGTGTTGATGTAAAGATTAAGGACAGCGTGTTGACTGTTACGGACAACGGCACGGGTATGAGCCAAGAAGACATGGAAAATAAATTCTTGAATATTGGCTATAGCAGAAGAAAAACATCAGAAGTAAGCGACAATAAAAAACGCCGTGTCCTTGGTAGAAAGGGCATAGGCAAGCTGGCATATTTGTCAATTTCCAAGGAAATTACTGTTATTACAAAGCAAAAAGGCAAAAATGCGTTCGCGATAAGAATAAGTAATGACGACTTGGATGTCGCGATTAATGAGGGTAGAGAGGAGCGGGAATTCGTGTTTGACGCGATTGTTCCTGTCCCCCAAAATGAAATAACCTCGGAATCGGGGACACAATTAATATTTAAGGGGTTAAATAAAGGTTTGGTGAGAAGGAATATTCGCCAAATTTTGGCTACTCAATTTCACTTCGTTCAGGCGATGGATAGTGGCGATAAATTTGAAATATATGTGAACGGAGAAAAAATTGGCGCAAAAGATTTGAAAGATCTTTACCAAAAAACTCAATATATTTGGTTTTTCAATGAACGCTCGCGAGAGGAGTTCGATGAAGAAACCAAAGAAATTGATCTTGAGAATTATGAGCGCCATGTAATATTCTCTAATTCGTTTTCTTGGAATAATCAATCCAGAAATGTTAGAGGGTATATTGCGAGCGTCAAGGAACCCGGCGATTTGCGCATTACCGGCTCTAAAAAAGAGTTTAAGGCAAATGTTGCGCTTTTTGCCGGAGGCAGAGTCCGTGAATCTGAGTTAATTGCAAAAATCACGCTTTCACAAATTCCGGAGAGTTATCTTTGGGGCAGAATCCATCTTGATGATATGGATGCAGGGGATGTCGACCGTTTTACTTCCGGCAGGGATAGTGTTAAGGAGGATGATCCTTTGTATGTTGAATTTTTGGGATTCGTCCGGAAAAATTTAGAGCAGATAATGAACGATTGGAAAAAATGGCGGAAAGAATCCGGCGATTCCGGCGACCCCGAAGATAAGTCGGGAGATCCTGTGCGGACAAAATTGGATGAAGGGTATATGAAATGGGTCAAGAGCAATTTTGACATTCCTAGAGCGCAACGGCAGAAGCATCCGCTTACGCAACAAATTAGGGCGGTAGCTCAAGATAACCTTCATAGTTATCTTGAGTGCTTTGCTAGCGAAAATTTGATGAGATTTTATATCAGTCATAAAAAAATTAACAGCCCCCGTTTGGCTAATAGCATTGCGTGCTATAAAGTCAGAGAAAAAAAGGCGAAAATTCAAGGAAATATTTCTTCCCCTATTAGGATTCCGTTGTTGGATTCGTATAATAACGACCTTAATTATCTTGGGGCGCGGGATATGGCTCAAGCAATTGATATTAAAACAGGGCAAAAGGATGCCCCTAATTCTTTAGGCGCTGATATGAAAAAATATAAACTTATAAGAGATGCTATAATGCATACCGCCGGATTAACGGATAAGGCGCACATTGTCGGCAGTGATTCATGGGTTAATATTATCAATAAAATATTAAATTTTATGAAAAAATAATTCGTATTTCTTATGCCCGAAAAACATGCTGTCCGTGCCAATCTAAAAAATCGGCGGACGGCATGAATTTTTCGGGGAGTTGGATTTCCCGCCCGTCAAAATCGCCGAGCCATTTTTGCGCGGCGTCGTTGTCTTGCTGTTTAATTTTTTCGCTGATTTTTACGCGAAAATCGGCGGTCACGGTCATTAATCCCCGGTCAAAGGCGCGGTCGTGCAGGGCGTTTAGGCATAAGCCGTTTCGCGGATTTAACTTTTCTTTGGAGTCGCATTGCGCCCATGGTTTTATGTGGCTTGCCACTAAAACCTCCCGAATACCGATTCCGGTAATGCAACATTGCGATTCATAAGAAGCCAAAATCGCATCGCGGAAAAATCCTTGGTTAACCCGCTTAATTGTCATGCCGCGGGTTTCTTTGCCTTCCCGTCCGGCGTTTTCGGGCGGGGCGGCGTGTTTCTTTCCGGACATTTTATTTTCAATTTCAAATGCCTGTTTGGAAAGTTCCGGAAAATTTTGGTTAAACGAATCCCATATTTCCCTGTCTGTTTTGGAAACATGGGGGAGTCCGCCGATTCCGCGTTCTTTTAAGCGCGGGTCAAAACTGCCAAAATTGCCGATTTTAAGATTTACCGCCGAGGGCGTGCGCCCGATGATTTCGGCAAGGCGAATCACTTCGGGGTGCCCCTTGTCCGCCTTCGCAAAAGGAATGCGACAATACAAGGCGAAAGCGAGAATCAATTCCTCGCGGGTCCATAATCTTCCGGGTTTTGGCATAAAAGCATTATACCGATTTTGCCGCTATAATGCCGGGGTTATGTGCGCCGATGTTTTCACTCCCGAAAAGCGGTCTTGGGTTATGTCCCGCGTTCGGTCTTCGGGGAATAAAAGCACCGAGTTGCGGTTTGCGGGGATTTTGCGGCGGGAAAAAATTTGCGGCTGGCGGCGCAAGTTTCCCGCGTTTGGCAAGCCGGATTTTGTTTTTCCAAAAGAACATGTCGCCGTTTTTATTGACGGCTGTTTTTGGCATTATTGCCCGCGGCACGGGCATTTTCCCGCCACCCGCCGAAAATACTGGCGCGATAAAATCGCCCGCAACCGCGCGCGCGACCGCGAAGTCAACCGGCATCTGCGCCGTTGCGGCTGGAAAGTTTTGCGCTTTTGGGGCTGCGAATTAAAAGACGCGGCGCGCCTTTGCCGAAAATTGCGGCGGTTGCGGGAAATGTTGTTTCTTTTGTGATACATTGGCGGGTATTGCGATGCGTCCTCCGATTCTTCCCCGCCAAATCTCGCCCTGCGGCGCCGCGTATTATGCGGCGGGAAGCGGCGCGGCGGCGGTGTTGTTGCACGGGGTCGGATTGCGCGCGGAATGCTGGTTTCCGCAAATCCGCCGTTTGCGCCGTTGTTGCGCGGTATATGCGCCGGATTTGCCCGGTCACGGCGCAACCCCAAAACTCGGCATGCCCGCGCCGCA
The DNA here is from genome assembly GCA_051009035.1 of Gammaproteobacteria bacterium. Taxonomy (GTDB): domain Bacteria; phylum Pseudomonadota; class Gammaproteobacteria; order Tethybacterales; family Persebacteraceae; genus Persebacter. The sequence goes on along the minus strand of JBPCWY010000109.1, from coordinate 4,062 downwards.
AATCTCCGATTTCGCCGCCCACATCGCCCGTTTCCTGCGCGAGACCGTGCGCCGGCCCGCGCTGTTAATCGGACACTCGGCGGGCGCGCAAATCGCTTTCGCCGCCGCCGCCCGTTTTCCGCAACACTGCCGCGGGGCGGCGATGTTAAACGCGGTTTATCGCCGGACGCCGGAAGCGCGCGCGGCGGTATTGGCGCGCGCCGAAAGTTTGCGCGGCGATGCGGATTGCGCCGCGCCGTTGTTGCGCTGGTTTGGCGAAAAACCGGCGGGACGCGCGCGGCGGGCGGCGGCGTTTTGCCGCGAATGGTTGCGGGCGGCGGACCGCGAAGGATACGCCGCGCTTTACCGGGCGTTTGGCGAAAATGACGGACCGGCGGCAAATGAATTATCGGCGTTTGACGCGCCGCTGTTTTTACTCACCGGCGAAAACGATGCAAACTCCGCGCCCGAAATGTCGCGCAAAATGGCGGCGCGCGCCCCGCACGGACGGGCGGAAATCGTGCGCGGGGCGGGGCATTTAATGCAACTCACGCACGCGGCGGAAGTTAATAACGCGCTGGCGGCGTTTGCCGCGGATTGCGAAACGATGCGCGCGGCAAAAACAAACCCGGCAAAAATAAACGCGGCAAAGACAAACGCGGTAAATACTGCGGGCGCAAAAAGCGCGGCGGCAAACGGATGAGCGTTTTAGATTTGCGCCGGTTGCGCGATGCGTTTGGCGCGTTTATGACCGGAGTGACGGTTGTAGCGGCGCGCGATGCGTCCGGCGCGCCGGCGGGTTTTACGGCAAATTCTTATACTTCGGTTTCGTTGTCGCCGCCGTTGTTGCTGGTTTGTCCGGCGCGCGCGTTGTCGTCTTTTGCGGCGTTTAATACTTGCGCGCATTTTACGGTGAATATATTGGCGGAGTCGCAGCGCGAAGCGGCGAACATTTTTGCCGCGCCGCAAACGGACGGGGCGGCGCGTTTTGCGCGGGTATCGTGGAAAGAAGACGAAGCGGGCGCGCCGTTGTTGGACGGGACGGCGGCGTTTTTTTCATGCGCCGCGCACGACAGAGTTTTGGCGGGCGACCACTTAATTTTAATCGGGCGCGTTTGCAATTTTGGCGCAAGCGGACGGGCGGGATTGGGATATTTTAACGGCGGTTATTTTTCATTGTCCATGGAAAGACAAGCGGCGGAATCGGCGTCCGGCATGCGTCCGGTCGCCGGGGCGATTGTGGAATATAACGGGCGGATTTTGTTGCGCGAGACGGCGGACGGAATGCAGCCGCCGCAAACTCCGGCGGGCGGCGGCAGCCCGGCGGAAGCGGTGCGCGAATGGCTGGACGCGCGCGGCATTGCGGCGGAGATGGGACCCGCGTATTCCATTTTTTCGCACGCGGGCGAACACGCGACTTATTACCGCGCGGCGGCAAAAAACGCCGATGCGCGCGGTTGGGGCGAATATATTGCGGCGGACAAACTTTCCGATGCGCGTTTTCCGTCCGCGCCGTTGGCGGATATGTTTCGCCGTTATGCGGCGGAGCGTCAAAACGGCATTTTCGGGTTGTATATCGGCGGCGCGCAAAAAGGCGAAGTGCATGCCTTGGAAGGAAGCGCGGCATGAAGTTTTCGCTTTTCGCCCACATGGAACAACACGCCGAAGACGGCGCAAACGCCGCGCTTTACGAGGAGTTTATTTCGCTGTGCAAGTTGGCGGACGAGGGCGGAATGCACGCGGTTTGGAGCGGCGAACATCACGCGATGAATTTTACGATTGCGCCGAATCCGTTTATGACAATCGCCGATTTGGCGCGGCGGACAAAAAATGTCCGATTAGGCACGGGAACAATTGTCGCGCCGTTTTGGCATCCGCTCAAACTTGCGGGCGAAGCGGCGATGGCGGATATTATTTGCGGCGGGCGGCTGGAAGTCGGCATTGCGCGCGGCGCGTATTCTTACGAATACGAAAGGTTGCGTCCGGGCATGGACGCGATGGAAGCGGGGCGGCGGATGCGCGAGATTATTCCCGCCGTGCAAAAATTGTGGGAAGGCGATTACGCGCACGAAGGCGAATTTTTTCAATTTCCGTCCGCAACTTCTTCGCCCCGCCCGGAGAAACCGCCGCCGTTGTGGGTTGCGGCGCGCGACCAAAACACGCACGATTTTGCCGTAGCAAACGGATGCCATGTGCAGGTCACGCCGCTGTGGCTCGGTTTGGCGGAAGTAGAATCGTTAATGGAAAAGTTTAACGCCGCCTGCGCCAACAATAACGCGCGCCGCAAAATCATGATTTTGCACCACGCTTTTGTCGGCGCATCGGAAGCGGAAGCGGACGAAGCGGCGCGCGCATTGAGCCGTTTTTACTGCTACTTTGGCGCGTGGTTCCAAAACAAACGCCCCGTGCGGCGGGGAAAAATCGCGCCGCTCAGCGATGCGGAAATGGCGGGGATGAAAATGTATGCGCCCGCCGAAATGCGAAAAAATCTTGTCGTCGGCACGGCGCGGGAAGTCGTTGAACGGTTGCGCCGTTATGAAGATTTGGGATACGACGAATTTTCGTATTGGGCGGATTCCGGCATGTCCGCCGAACAAAAACGGGTTTCGCTGCTGCGTTTTATGGACGAAGTTATGCCGAAATTTTCCCAAACAAAAACATGAATAAAAGCGCGAATAAAAACATGAATAAAAACAAACAAAACCCGAAACAAAATAAAAGCGCGGACGGGTTGCCGTATTTTCGTCTTTACATTAACGGCGAATGGACGGACGGCAGCGCGCCGCCGCAAACGAGCGAAAACCCGGCGACCGGCAAGCCGTGGGCGCGTTTTGCCTGCGCCGGAAAAGAAGATGTTGCGCGCGCGGTATGCGCCGCCCGCCGCGCTTTGACGGAGGGCGCGTGGAAAGAAATGCGCGCCGGGGCGCGGGGTAAATTGTTGTTTCGCCTCGCCGATTTGGCGGAATCGCGCGCGCGGGAATTGGGCGAAATTGAAACCGCGGACAGCGGCAAACTCGCCGCCGAAACAATTTCGCAAACCCGTTATGTCGCGGAATACTACCGCTACTACGGCGGTTTGGCGGACAAAATAGAAGGCGCGACTTTGCCGATAGACAAACCGGACATGCATGTTTTTACCCTGCGGGAGCCGGTGGGAATCGTCGCCGCCGTTGTGCCGTGGAACGCGCAAATGTTTCTCGCCGCCGCAAAACTCGCCCCGGCGTTGGCGGCGGGATGCAGCGTGATTCTCAAAGCGTCCGAAATCGCCCCGTGCGCGGTGTTGCGTTTTGCCGCCTTGTTGGATGAAGCGGGTTTTCCGCCCGGCGCGGTTTCGGTATTAACCGGCGATGCAAAAAATTGCGCCGTCCCGCTGACTTCGCATCCGGATATTGACCGCATCGCATTCACCGGCGGGACGGAAACGGCGCGCGAAGTCGTGCGCAATTCGGCGGAAAATTTTGCCGTGACGACTTTGGAATTGGGGGGTAAATCGCCGGTTTTGGTTTTTGCCGATGCGGATTTGGAAAGCGCCGCCAACGGGCTTTTGGCGGGCAATTTCGGCGCGTCCGGACAATCCTGCGTTGCCGGTTCCCGCGGGCTTGTCGCGCGTCCGGTGATGGAAAAATTAATCGCCCGCATCGCCAAAAAATCGCGCGGCATTATCGTGGGCGACCCGCTGGACGCCAAGACGCAAATGGGCCCGCTTTGCACTGCGGCGCAAATTACAAAAATAGAAAAAACGCTTGCCGCCGCCCGTTTGCAGGGGGCGAAAATCCATTTTGGCGGCGCGCGTCTTGCGCGTCCGGGAAATTATTTTGCGCCGACTTTGGCGGAGTGTTCGGATGTAAAAACGGAAACGATGCAAACGGAAATGTTCGGTCCCGTAATGTCCGTTGCGCCTTTTGATACGGAAGACGAAGCAATCGCCATGGCAAACGCGGGCGGTTATGGTTTGGGGGCGGGCGTTTTCACGGAAAATTTAGCGCGCGCGCACCGCGTTGCCGCCAAAATCCGCGCCGGAATTTGCTGGATTAATACCTACCGCGCAATTTCCCCCCTCGCCCCGTTCGGCGGCTACAACCT
>JBPCWY010000108.1:0-7729 GCA_051009035.1 Gammaproteobacteria bacterium | reverse complement strand
GCAAATAATGATTACCCGCGCGATTTGTCCGGTTATGCGGGCGCGCCGCCGCATCCGCAGTGGCCCGGCGGGGCGCGGATTGCCGTGCAGTTTGTGCTGAATTATGAAGAGGGCGGCGAAAGGTGCGTTTTGCACGGCGATGCCGAATCGGAATCGTTTTTGTCCGAAATTCTCGCCCCGCCGTTTGAGGCGGCGCGGCACATGTCCATGGAATCCGTCTACGAATACGGCGCGCGCGCCGGGGTTTGGCGCGTTCTTTCGCTTTTTCGCGAACGGCAAACGCCGCTGACGATGTTTGCCGTCGCCGATGCGATGCGGCGCAATCCCGCCCCGGCGGAGCGCGCTTTGGCGGACGGGCATGAGATTTGTTCGCACGGATTGCGCTGGATAAATTACCACGGCATGGACGCGGAAACGGAGCGGCGGCACATGCAAGAGGCGGTGGAGATTCACCGGCAAATTTGCGGCGCGCGCCCGCTGGGCTGGTATACCGGACGGACGAGCGAAAACACCCGCCGTTTGGTTTGCGAAGAAGGCGGGTTTTTATACGATGCGGACGATTACAGCGACGATTTGCCGTTTTGGAGCCGCCAAACCGCCGCGCCGCATTTGGTCGTCCCCTATACTTTGGACGCGAACGACATGCGTTTTTGCACGGCGCACGGGTTTTCTACCGGCGCGCAATTTTACGAATATTTGCGCGCGAATTTTGACGCGTTATACGCCGAAGGCGAAAGCGCGCCGAAGATGATGTCGGTCGGCTTGCACGGCAGAATTATCGGACGCCCCGCGCGGTTTGACGGGTTGCGCCGTTTTTTGGATTACGCGCTCTCAAATGACAAAGTATGGTTTGCGCGGCGCATTGACATCGCGCGCCATTGGCGCGAACATTTTCCCCCGCAATAAGGAGCGGCGTTATGCAATCCCAAAACAAACCCCCGTTTGAAGGTTTAATTAATCTCGCTTCGCCGCATCTCGGTACGCGCGCGGTTTCGGCGAGCGATGAATTTTTCGCCCCCGCCGCGCGCATGTTGCAGGACAGCGAGCCGGTATTCCGCCCCGATGTTTTTGACGAACACGGCAAATGGATGGACGGCTGGGAAACGCGGCGGCGGCGGGGCGGCGGCGATTTTGACGAAGCGATTATCCGCCTCGGCGCGCCCGGCGAAATTGAATACGCGGATTTGGACGCGCGGCATTTTACCGGCAATTTTCCGCCCGCCGCGCAATTATGCGGCAGCGCGGAAACGCCGGACGGCAATGAAACATGGCTGCCGCTGATTGAAAAAACGGAATTGCGCGGCGATTCGCAAAACCTGTTTGAGACGCGGCAAACCGGCGCGGTTAATTGGGTGCGGTTGCGGATTTATCCGGACGGCGGCATCGCGCGTTTGCGCTTATACGGAAAAGTGCGCCCGAATTGGGACAACTTCGCGCGCGGCGAAATTATAGAATTGTCGTCGCTGCAAAACGGCGGGCGCATTGTCGCGTATAACGACGCGCATTACGGCAATGTGCATGCGCTCATCAGCATCCGCAACAGCGAAAACATGGGAGACGGCTGGGAAACGCGGCGGCGGCGCGACCCCGGACATGACTGGATTATTGTCGCCTTGGGCGGCGCGGGAAATGTGCGCGGCGCGGTTGTAGATACGGCGCATTTTCGCGGCAACTATCCGGAGTTTTGTTCGCTGCAAGGCGCGCGGCTTGCGCCCGATGCGGACGCGGATTCGCTCGTGCTGGATGCGGATTCGTGGGACGAAATTATTCCCAAAACAAAACTGGAAGCAAACCGCCTGCATCGTTTCGGGCAAAACGAAATTGCAAACGATGCGCCAATAAATTATGTTCGGTTAAATATTTATCCGGACGGCGGCGTGGCGCGTTTGCGAATTTTCGGCGCGTTATCCGAATGAGCGGCGCGCCGTTGCGCCCGGAGCCGTTGACGGCGGCGGCGTTCGCCCCGTTTGGCGAAGTGCTGGAAGACAAAACGGCGCGGCGCGTTTTATCCATCAACCAAAACACGGCGACCCGTTTCGGCGATTTGGCAAACGCCGATTTAACCCGCGAAGGCGGACGCCCGATGTTGTCGTTATTCCGCGCCGCGCCACGCCCGCTTATTTTGGAAATGTTGGAATGCCATCCGCTCGGCGCGCAAATGTTTATGCCCGCGCGTCCCGCCGATTGGCTGGTTGTCGTAGCATCCGGCAAAGACGCGCCGGTGTTGGCGGAGATGCGTTGTTTTCGCGCGCGCGGTTTTCAAGGCGTCAATTACAATCCCGGCGCGTGGCATCATCCGTTGTTGGTATTGGAAGAAGGGCAGGATTTTTGGGTGCTGGACCGCGGCGCGCCCCCCGAAGAATCGGAAAACGCAAACCTGCGCGAGTTTTGGTTCAAAGAAACCCCGCGCCAAATAGAATTATAAAACCAACCCCGCCCCGTCATTCCCGCGCAGGCGGGAATCCAAAACGCCGGCTTTGCTTTACAATTTTACCAATTCGCCGAAGTTGACTCTTTGGATTCCCGCCTTCGCAGGAATGACATGGGTTGTTTGGTTTTTGCAACTCCACAAATCCGCCCGCCCACCACCTCTCCATTCCTGCGAAGGCAGGAATCTCTTTGTCGGTAGCGGATAAGTTTTCGTTTAATATAATAGCAATAGCGGAAGTTGGGCGGATTTATACGCCGCAAACGGCAAAGAGATTCCTGCCTTCGCAGGAATGGAAAATATTTAATTAACTCATGTCATTCCTGCGAAAGCAGGAATGACATGGGTTTTCCGATTAAAATAAAAGTAAAGAAAATAGTATTTAATTAATTTATTTTTCCGCGCAAACTAATACGCGCGGCGGTATTAAACCGCGTTAGCGGCGGGGCGGTTTTTTCTTTGCGCGCGGTTTTTCCGGTTTGCCCCAGCCGCCGCCGCCGGGGGTTTCTATGATAAAAACATCGCCGGCTTGCATTTTTGTTTGGGCGCAGCCGGATAATGTTTCGCGCTTGCCGTTTTTGCGGATAACCGCGTTTTTGCCGGGCATGCCGTCCAATCCGCCGCAAGCCCCGCGCGGCGCGATTTTGCGGCGCGAGGATAATATTGCCGCTTCGCCGTTTTGCAAAAAACGGACTCGGCGGATAGCGCCCATGCCGCCCCGGTGTTTTCCCGCGCCGCCGCTGTTTTGGCGAAATCCAAAATGTTCCAGCCGCAACGGGTAATGCGTTTCTAAAATTTCCGGGTCGGACGCGCGCGAATTTGTCATGTGTGTTTGCATCGCGTCGCTTCCGCAAAAATCTTTTCCGCCGCCGCCGCCGCCGCAAATTGTTTCGTAATATTGCATGCCGCCGCAACCCAGCGTAAAATTGTTGCATGTGCCCTGCGCGTGCGCGCAAACGCCGAGCGCGGCGAATACCGCGTCCGCGATATGCTGCGACACTTCCACATTGCCCGCCGCCACCGCCGCGGGCGGGCGCGGATTAATCATGCTCCCCGGCGGCGCAATTAATTTAACCGGGCGCATAATGCCGTCGTTGAGCGGCATGTCTTCGCCGAGCATAACGCGCAGGCAATAAATCACCGCCGCGTGCAATACCGGTTTGGGCGCGTTAAAATTTAACCGCTGCGCGGGGGATGTGCCGGTAAAATCAAAAACCGCGCGGTTGCCGCGAAAATCAACCGCCGTTTTAATAACCGCGCCGGAATCAAAAACAACTTCGGCGCTGCCCGGTTTTAATTCGCCGAGCAACCGGCGGCAGGCGCGCGCGGCGTTGTTTTGCACGCGGCGCATATATTGCAATAATGCGTCCGCGCCAAAGTCGGCGGCGGCGCGGCGCATCTCCGCGTCTCCGGCGGACAGCGCGGCGGCTTGGGCGCGCAAATCCGCAATGTTTTGCCGCGGATTGCGCGCCGGATATTTCGCCCCGCCGAGCATTTGCAAAATCTCCGCTTCGCGCAACCGCCCGCGCGATACGGCGATGCACGGCGGAATTAATACGCCTTCTTCGTCAATGTGCGCGCTTGCCGCGGGCATGGAGCCGGGGGAGATTCCGCCGATGTCGGCGTGGTGTCCGCGCGCCGCGGTAAAATATTCGGGCGCGCCGGGTTTGCCGTCCAGCCGTCCGGCTTTCACCAAAGTTAAATCGGGCAAGTGCGTCCCGCCGCAATAAGGCGAATTTAACAAAATCATGTCGCCGCGGCGCAACGCTTCCGGCGGCGCGGCGCGAATGGCATAACGGACGCTGCCGCTCATGGAACCGAGATGCACCGGAATGTGGGGCGCGTTGGCGACCAAATTGCCGCGCCGGTCAAACAGCGCGCACGAAAAATCCAACCGCTCGCGAATGTTAACCGACACCGCGGTGCGGCGCAAAGTTTCGCCCATTTGTTCCGCCACCGCGGCGAAGCGGTGGTTAAAAATTTCCAATGCGGCGGCGGTGGATTGTTTCCACTTTGCGGCGCGGGTTTTTTCCATGCGCCGCAACAACAAACATTCTTTTTTAACTTCCGCGCGCCAGCCCGGTTCCACGACAACCGTATTCCATTTATCTACAATTACGGCGGGACCATGAACCGCCGCATCCGGCGCGAGTTTATTCCAGTCGTAAAACACGGCGCGGCGGCGGCGTCCGCCAAACACCGCGGAATAGGCGGCGAGGCGGGGCGATTGTCCGGCGGCGGGCGCGGCTTGCGGCGGCGGCGGGCGCGCGCGGAGGACGGCTTCCGCTTCGGCGGCGGCGGCGATGACTTCGCGTTCGGGGTCGCAAAAACCGAAAAGCTTGCGGTGTTTTTGTTCAAACGCCGCCCGCATCCGCCGCGGCGAATCATGAAACAAAACGGGAATGGCGGATTCCATTCCGGCGTAGCGGCATAAAACGCGCCGTGTTAATATTAGTTTTCCGGTCGGCAAACCGGACGCGGCGAGTTTTTCCAACGGCGCAAACATGCGGCGCAGTTTTGGCGAAGACAGCGCGCATTCCGCGCTGCGGCGTTTGCGCGCGCCGATGTCGGCGCAGCCGATTCCCCATGCCGAAAGCGCCGGGGCGTATCGCGGCGCGATTGCCGTTTTTGTTCCCGCCGCTTCGGCGACCAAACAAACATGCTGCCCCGCCGCGCCGCCGAAACTGTTGATAATGTGCGCGCCGATATCCGCGCCGCGCGCGGCGGCGATGCGGCGCACCGCGCCCGCCATGTTTTCCACCGCAACGCGCACGAATCCTTCGGCAAGCGCCGCCGCCGCCATGCCCGTTTCGTTTTGCAACGCGGCGAATTTTTGCCGCACAATTTTTTCGTCCAAAGGTTCGCGGCGGCTTTTGCCGAAAATGCGCGGAAAAAAACGTGCGCGTAATTTTCCCAGCATTACATTGCAATCGGTAATCGTCAACGGACCGCCGAAGCCGTAACACGCCGGACCGGGATTTGCCCCGGCGGAATGCGGACCGGCGAGCAATCGTTTGTCCGCGCAACGGACGATGGAACCGCCCCCGGCGGCGACCGTGCGAATATCCAACATCGGCGCAAACAATAAAACGCCGGCGACTTCGTTTTCCATCCGCACTTCCATACCGGCATCGCCGCCGGCGAGCGCCACATCGGTGGAAGTCCCGCCCATGTCAAAACTAATCACGCGCGAAAACCCGGCGCGCGCCGCCGATTTTTGCGCGCCCACCGCGCCGCCCGCCGGACCGGACAAAACGGTGTTGACGGCGCGCAACGAAGACGCTTCGGCGAGCGCGCCGCCGGATTGCATAAACAGCAAACGGATTCCGTTTTCGCAACGGGCGCGCAAGGCGGCGGCGAATTGTTTTAAACCCGAATCCAAATAAGCGTCCGCGGCGGCGGTGTGCGCGCGCGGAATGTATTTAATTAATTGCGCCGATTGGTGGCTGGCAACGGCGCGCGGAATGCCCGCCGCTTTGGCGATTTGCAACAGCCGTTTTTCGTGGCGCGGATATGACGCGCCGTGCATTAATGCAATTGCAAGCGCGCGCGCGCCGCTTTTGGCGATTTTTTGGAAAGATTTTTTTGCCGCCGCTTCGTCCAGCGGGCGGACGGTTTTGCCGTCCGCGCCGATGCGTTCGTCAATTTCTACGGCGGCAAACCACAGCGGCGGCGCGCGGCGGCAATCCAAAGAAAATAAATGCGGGCGCGTTTGGTCGCCGATTTGCAGCGCATCGGCAAACCCGCGCGTAACGGCGATTGCGGTTTTGTCGCCTTTGCGTTCCAAAAGCGCGTTGGTGGCGATAGTCGTCCCGATGCGGATTTCGGCAACGCGCGAAGCGGGCAAGCGCGCGCCTTTCGGCAGATTCATCATATCGCGCGCCGCCGCCAGCCCGCCGTCCTCGTCCGAAGAAGGGCGCTTGTCCATGCGCAATTTGCCGTCCGGCGCAACGCCGATAATATCGGTAAAAGTCCCCCCGCGGTCAATCCAAAAACGCCATTTTTCCATGCAACAATTTTAACGGAAAAAGCGCGCATTTGTTATTTTCTATTTCTTACGCGCATCGTCATTCCCGCGAAGGCGGGAATCTCTTGCTTTTTAATATGCCGTAAAAGATTCCCGCCTTCGCAGGAATGACGGGTATTTCGTTTATGCGCCGCCGGATAGCGGGATTGCGCCGTTTTCGCCGGTTAAATATGTTTCGCCCGCCGTCATTGCCGCGCCCGCATCGCTGTCCATTAAAATAATGTGGATAAAAAAAACCATGTCCGGTTTTACTATAAAACGCGAACCTTCGTAAATCATCGGCCAGTCCATCCAGCTCGGCGCAAAAAGCGCGCCCAAAGAATAACCGGTTGCGTTAAGACGGTGTTTTTGCATGCCCGCGGAATCGGCGGCGCGCGCATATCCGGCAAACACTTCGCCAAGCGCAGCGCCCGGGCGCAATGCTTCGGCGGCGCGGGCGCGCGCTTCTTCGCATACTTCGCGCATTTGCAGATGGCGCGCGGACGGTTCGCCGGTTAGAATCGTTTTCATTAACGCCGCGTGGTAGCGGCGGTAAACGCCGGCGAATTCCACCGTTAGCTGGTCGCGGGCGGACAACCGCCGCCGCCCCGAAAAAGAACGGCACAGCAACGCCCGTTCGCCGGAGCCGATAATAAATTCGTTGCCGGAATAATCGCCGCCGCCGGCAAAAACCGCGCCCTGCATCGCCGCCAAAATTTCGCCTTCGTCCGCGCCCGGTGCGGCGAGCGATTCCGCCTGCGCCATTGCTTTGTCGGCGAGTTTTGCGGCGCGGCGGACATAGTTAATTTCCGCGCCGCTTTTGACCGCGCGCAATTCGGAAACGAGCAGGGACGCGTCTTCCAGCGCAACATCGGAAAACGCTTCGGCGACCAGCCGCCCGTTTTTGGCGGTCAGCCCGTAGCCGTCCCATTCCGCGCCAAACCGCGCGCCGCCTTGTTCCCGGACGATGGCGCGCAGTTCTTCGGCGGGGCGGGCGTCGGGCGCGTCTTTCCAAATGCGAATATCTTCAATGACCGAAGTCAGCCGCGCCTGCCGCAAATCGGGCGCGCGGGTTAGCAGCGTCATGCGCCCGTCTCCGCGCAAATACAAACACTGAAAAAACACATATCCGAAAGAGTCAAAACCGGTCAGGTAATACATGCTTTCCTGCCGAAAAATAAGCAGCCCGTCCAATTGCCGCGCCGCCATCGCCGCCAAAACGCGCGCGCGGCGTCCGGCAAATTCTTCGCGCGTAAAATGCAATTGCGGTTCGGACATGATTTTATTATAACGCG
>JBPCWY010000107.1:0-4825 GCA_051009035.1 Gammaproteobacteria bacterium | reverse complement strand
CCAGTTGAAGGGTCATCAGGGTTGATCGGCTTGGCGTCCAGGAACATCGCGCCCGTTCCCATCCCCGCGCTAAAGCGGTGCGTCTCAGGTACCGCTGTCGTCTGCGGCGCCTCGTTCGCCACCATGTTGGACCAGGTGATCTCCGAAATCTCATCCAGCCACTTAGACGACGCCTGATCATCGAGTAGCGCTCGCATCCGGTACTTAAAGAACAGCATCTGGAAATTCGTGATCCACGCGGTCAAGTGCCCCACGAACGTGTTAAGTGACCACATCATGGTCGAGTCGTACAGATGCCGCGTGCGGTTGGTCCCGGGCGTTTGCAGGTTGAGGATGTCCGACTGTCCGGGCATCGACAGGTCGGCAATGAGCTGCCAATCTGATCGCCAGGGCAGCATGTGAGCGAACAGCGCATCCATCTCACGCATGAGTTGATCGACGTCAGCCGCCAAGGATCACCTCGTCTGCATGAGTGACGCACGCTCGGCTTTGAGTCCATCCACCTGATTTCTCAGGCGCTGCTCCTGAAGCGCGAGATCGTGCACCTGGCGGCCAAGGCGGTCAGCCACGGTTTCTAGCTCGACCACGCGCCTGAGCAGTTCACACGCTCGCGTCAGATCGGACGCTAGCTTTTCAACGCCACTCGCCCCTAAATAGAGCCGCTGACTGGTTTCGTTTTGAAGCGGGCGCGGGGCTTCTGGAGTTTCAGGCTCTACTGCCGGCTTGCGCTCTGCCACTAGCTACCCTCCTTAATTTCCGCCAGGTAATGATCGCGCGCGGCCTTCAAGTCATGCACCAGTCCGTCCATCTGCCGAACATCCTCTTCAGCCACGGCGCACTGCTTCACGAGACTGTCGAACACCTGGGTCTGCTCGTGAATTTGCCCGTCAAGTGCTTCTAGTTCACCCTCGCGTTCTTTTACGAGAGCCGACTGACGCGCCTCAAACGCCTCAGTCGCAGCGCTGACTGCCTCCGCCTGAGCTGAGCCTTGAAGGCGCTGGTTTTCAGCCAAAATCTCATCCGTCTCACTCCGGGCGCGCTCTCGCTGCTCGAGAAGCGTATCTACCTCGCGCCGAAGATTCTGCTCCTGTGCCCGCAGAGGGCCGATCGCCCGGCGCAGCTTCTCACCGCTCTCTAGGACGCTGTGAGCATGGATGAGCGCCTGGCAGAGCCGCTGAAGCTGCGTGGCTGACTGTAAGATACCCGGGTCACTGAAGGCTGCGAGCGGGTCTTCAGGAGCGTCCGGCACGACTTGACTACCTAACCGTTCGGGAATCTCATCCATGCCCTCACCCTCTCGTGTAAATAAGCAAGACACGCACGCGCGCCACAATACCCGCACCCGCCGATATCCGGACGCGGAACAAGACACCATTTTCTTGCACATACGATCCCTGCCCTACCACTGTCAGCTCGACCGGCGTATTTGAGTTGTCATTACCCGGTGACCACACTTTGACCGGGTCAGCATCGGCGTTGAGGCTGTACTCGGGGATCACAGTCCCCGCTCCGGTCATGTCCATGAGCTGGATCGTCACGTCTTTGTTGGCCGGACGCGATATCCAGGCCGGGTCTGTGTCGGCGTCTGTGAGAGAGGGCCACTCGAATAGCGGCTCCGTATGACCCCAGGCATAGTTGATGAGATTCACATCGCGAGCCATACGCTAAAGTCTCCTCGTTGTCCCCAGGAGTGATGGGCGCCCGGCCCCTCCTCCTCCAAGGCGGCCGGGCCTAACGGCGCCCGCACCCCCGCCCGGTGTGCGCAGCGCGCTGGCCCGACCTCTCTGCCTGAATAGTTGACGCGTCTCGCCCTCAGCTCGGTCCTGCCCGGGGCTGGCCCGGGTGGGCGGACGCGCTCTAGGTGCCCCCGGAGCCGCACGCACTGACGGTGGCGGAATGCTCACGTCCGGAAGCTCCGGGAACTTGATCCCGCTAACCGCGCCAGCAATCAGGCTCGGGCCAATGCCTAGATCTTTGAACGCCCCAAAGTCGCCCTGCACCACGCGGACGGGCACCAGGGTGTCTTCAATGAGCTCTTCTCCGAGCTTCTTGAAGCCCCCCGCCACCTTCTTACCAAACTTTTTTATACCCCCAAAAAGTCCTATAGCTTAGCCCTCCCTTGAACTTATACCCGTAATGTTGTACACTTCAAAAAATTTTTGAAAGGGGTTCCCTATGCCAAGAGTGCGCTATCCAGGAGGTTGCAAACCGTGCCATTGTGGTTGCGGCAAACTCTGTCACAGATTCATGAAGCGATCGGGTGAATTTAGTAGCTACTCCAAGTATGCTCGCGACTGCCCGAATCGCAAGCAACGCTATGGACGTGTCAACCGACGAAAAGGATTCGCTCATCCCGGCGCAAAACCTATTGGAACCACATGTGTGACCAAAAAGAGCAAGAGACCTTATCGGCAGATTAAAGTTGCTGAATTCGGACGATGGCCTTATGAACACCGCCATATCATGGAACAACATATTGGACGCCCCCTTCGGTCTGATGAGCACATCCATCACATCAATCATGATTCACTCGATAATCGTATTGAAAATCTTTGTATCATGAACCCAGAGGACCATGCACGTGAACACCACACACTTCCCAGGCAACGCTGGGCCAAAAACCACGAGGCGTGCACGCTTTGCCAGCGAACGGATTCGAAACATGCAAGCCGTGGTAAATGCTCAAGATGCTATCAGCGGAATTACGAAGTCGGTTCGCCTCCGCCTTAGCGCCTCCCCTTCTTCTTGTTCTTGCGGGTCGACATCAGGTGCGGCCCCACGTGGGTGAACTCGCGAATCGTTTGCTCACTGAGACCCGTGCGCGTCTTCTCACCACGGCGCTTGCGGCCGAGCTCGGCTCTGAAAAAAACGGCTTGACGGTTACTAACAGCGGGCAATACATGATCTCCTCAGCGGTCAACCCTAAACGAACCCAACCGTTTGCTAATTTCGTGGGTAACGCTTATCTGCTTTTCTTTGTCCATAACCTCTATGGTCGAACAAAAACAACACACTCGCTCATATGACGAATCCTGTGAGTTCCACCTCCAGGCACCAAATTCGTGACAACAAGCCTGCTGACGTTCCTCAACTCTTGATCTGCTCATAGCGAAGCTCTTTAAGCTGTAAGGCGTGATCAGGGCAAAAGGCATAATGCAGCGGATGACTGTTGTCACGCCAAAAACTCTCAAGTAACAACCACTTGCCCTCAGCCGGCACGGAACTAAACACGGACTCACCACGGGGCACGCCGCCTGCCTGGAGAGAAACCAGGTTCGGGCACGTCTCTACGGCACACCAAACCTCACACCAAACCTTGTGCCCAGCCACGGAAAAGGTCATCACCACCTCTCGATCGGTTCATGACGTTCCGCCTCGAGCTGCCGGCCAAGCTCCTCAGCCCGGTTGCGCTTCACCGCGTGATACGCAAACGTGAGCCCCAGACCGTCAAAATGATCGGGTGATGAGAGGCCGCGCTTGCGCATTTTCTTTTTGGACTCCAGGATCAAGCGCTGTATCTTC
Source organism: Gammaproteobacteria bacterium (assembly GCA_051009035.1). Taxonomy (GTDB): domain Bacteria; phylum Pseudomonadota; class Gammaproteobacteria; order Tethybacterales; family Persebacteraceae; genus Persebacter. Next base: position 1,303 of record JBPCWY010000107.1, on the reverse strand, counting down.
TCTTCGTAGTCTTTTTTGGGGAGCACGAGTTGCGCTTTCAGCTCCTTGATCCAGCGCTCGCATCCGGGCGGGGCCATGAGTGAGCCCGTCGTCTCCAGCCAGTCCCGAGTACGGACGGCCATCTCAGTGCGCTTATTGGCATATTCGAGCGGCTTGTCAGCCTGCCCACCGAAGTTCACACCCACCACATCATGGCCCAAAAGTTCAAGTTGATCAACGATCGCCGCGCCGACGTTCCCCAGATCGATAAACACCGCATCCGGGTTCCAGTCCTTGATCAGTTGCGACAGGCGTGAGGTTATGACCGGCGTCTTCTCCTCGCGCCACTCGGTGGCAAAGAGAATCTCGTTACCGCGCCGAATATACACCGTATTCGCATCGTCACCCAGGCGGGCGATATCCACGCCAATAATGATTGGATAGTGCTCTGAGCGCAGCGGCAGGCGGGCGGCGGCCTGAGTGACCGTGTCTTCACCGATGAGCTGATCACTCGACTGCTTGGGGAACATACCGCGAACGCGAATGCGAAAGAAGTCGGAATCTGCGCCGTACGTCTCCTCCCACTCGGCGAGCTGCTGTTTGTCCGTCATCTTACAGGTTCTGGAGTCAATTTGCCGGGCGCGCCAACGGTGGGCAAAAAGCCCACCCGGAAAGATCGAGCGAAACATACCGGTATTCTGAGTGGGGTTACCAAAGACGAAATGGAACGAATTGGGCTGAGTTAGCGCCCCTTCCGACGTCTCCCAAATGACCGGAGGGATGATCGACGCCTCATCGAAAACAAGCATGACGTGCTTCTCATGTGTCCCTTGAAATGCCTCGGCTTTTTGCTCATTCCATGGGATTGCCATGACAAACCAAGTGTCTGGGTAATCACGGTGGAAATACTTGGTCGCCGTCACCTGGTAGGTATCTCGGAACAAACAAACACGATGCCACTTGGCCAGCTCCCGCCAGGTTTTTGATGTCAGCTGAACCTGGGTGTTGGCCGTCACCACCCCCTGAGGTTCAGGCCGCGTCACATTGAACCACGTCAACACCATCGCTGCAAAAGCACCCTTCCCAATCCCATGTCCTGACGCAACCGCACAACGGTACGGCTCATCCGTCCGCCTGACGTGCTCGCCAAGCACTCCGAGCTCGTCTTCCTGCCACGTATCAGGGCCGTCCGAGTCTGCCAGAAACGTCCCGGGCTGTCCCCACGGATAGGCCATCTGCACGAACCCGAGGGGATCGTCGTAGCACTCGGCCGCGAGCTCGTCAAGACTCTTGATGGTCGCCGTTGATTGCAGCAGCATTCCGC
>JBPCWY010000106.1:0-8040 GCA_051009035.1 Gammaproteobacteria bacterium | reverse complement strand
CCTCGGGCTTCAAAACGCTGTCGATGAACTGCTTTTGCTTCGCGTGAGGCTCGAAGTTGAGCAGCGGGTCCATATTCTCCCGCTCGCGGATGATCTGGCCGATCGCGGTGAGCGTTTCCTTGTCGCTACGGCTTTTGGCTGTTTCGGGCATGTTTCTAAGCCGCCACTATGGGCGGCTCGGACTTATGTGTTTGACGGGTCTTGGGTCAGCAGTTCCTAGCATCAGGCATCACCTCCTTCGATCGGATAATCAGACCATGGCAGTTGCCAATGCGGGCCGTCTTTAAAGGTACTCCAATCACCGCCCCATTCAATCAGAATGCCCTCTCCAACCGCCGCGGTCTTTACAGCATCGGCAATCCGATAATAGGGAGGCCAATCCCAACGGACTTTGCCGGCAACATAAGCGCCCAAATCGACCGCGTGGCCCGTCAGGTGACGACTGTTCATGGTCCGGGTCGCGCCAGCTTCTAACAGCTCAGCCTGTCGTTCCCGCGTTCGAAGTCCTTCAAGGACCGTGAAGTCGACCGGCGTGGCCTGAATGGCCGCGTGGACGACTCGCAGAAGATCAGGATGGACGCCTTCCAACCGCGACAGGCTGCGCTTGCTAAGCTTGAACTTGGGGATCTTTTTCCTCCCGCCGTTTGAAGACCGCCCTGAACGCGTCGTCATCGGCTTCCATCTCGTGCGTTTGAAGCAGGTGCGCTCGCAGCATCTCGACCTGCCATGGCCGGCCATCCACGAGCACGCATTCGGGAAGCGGATGCAAGTCTGCCACGTTGTCCACGACGCGGGAACGCTCATGCAGCGCGGGGCCGTCTATATAGACGAAATCGGCGCTTTCGAGCGGCTGGTAGGTGTAATGCAAGAATGGGGGCGAGCGCGTCTCGACGGGGGAGAACAGCAACCCGCCGCGGGGCTCATAATCTTCGCGATACAGCATTCCCATCTCCGCAATCATGTGCTGGTTCGCAGCGTACCATATAGGATCGCTTTCGAGCGAGAAGAAGCAGCCCCCGGGTTTGTTGCGCTGGAGCCACAGCCATATCACGGCGGTCGAGCAGCCGGAGCCGAATTCGAGGATCGTGGTCGGTTGGGTCTCATTAAGCAGCCGCCAGATGTTCTCCAAATCGGACCAATTGGGTGGAAAGGCGACGGAGGGGCGAAGGGCGAACAGTTTCTGCAAGCGAGCCTCAACATCGCTGGGGATGAAGACAGGGAAGCGGGGGTTGGGTATTTGCCCGCTGTCGCGGGTGGCTGCTTTCGTCATCTCGCCTCCTTCGGTTGGCGCCGCCACATTTCCACGCGCGGGTGTGTCCGCTCAACTTGACTGCCGAAATATGGCGATCACCACGGCAGCCTAACTCCCGAAACGCAAAGGAACACCACGGGAGCCTTTATCCTCCGAAGCCTTGGCGAAGGAGGATGCGTCCGGTCACATGACGGCGCCAACCAAAGGGTCATCGCAACATATGCGCGTTCATTTCAAGGTGGCGATTCAAGAACGGCTCGACGCGCGTGCGCCAATCGTCACCGTCTCGAATCACTACATGGAAAAATGGAACATCTGGACTTCGCACATACAACAACCCATCGCCGCGCCTTTTCGTCACCAGCAACACGTCACACGCCTGTAGTGCTTCCACCTTCTCCTCCTATTCCATGACGGCGCCAGCCGAAGGGTCAAGACAGGTTCTCCCAAATGCCCATCACCACCTCACTCGCTGTCGTCGTAGACCCACTGCCTGGCAATCTCGCAGAGCGCAACGAACACTGAATCCTTATCCTGCTCCAATTGCCCGAGATCCGCGTAGGGAACCAAATCGGGATGGATTTTCCCTTCGCGGTCATACACCTCGCCGTAAACCCACCCCATCCTGAAGTAGGCATCCATCCAACTCCCGTGAAGTTCTTCGGGGGACGAGGATCTTCGGGGACCGCACTGCCGCTCAATGACGGCTAAGAATTGCTGGCGAAAGTCATCCTCGCGCTCATTCCAAGGCACAGGAATCACTGGGGCGCCCGCGGCGATAGCCGCCAAGCGGGCTGCGTCGTACACGAATTCTGCTCTGCGTTCCGTTAGTGTCGCTGCCGTGATCTCCATCACCAATCTCCCATTCCTTCACACAATGCCTTTGCCTCATCTGCCGGCAGAGGCTGAAATACCCTCAAGACCCAATTCGGCTCCGCCACCTCCCCCAAGCAGACATGGCATTCCATGAGGGAGCGTTCCTGGGTACCGTGGCAGCGGGGGCAGGGGGTCATAGCAGTTGCGTAAAGAGCCACAGGTAGAAAAGCGTAGCTAAGGCCATGTCGAACCAAGGAATTTTGCGTTTTGTAGACACTGCACTGCGTTCTCTCGAAAGAGGGGGCAACGGGGACCACAAGGAGAGCCACTTCGCTGGTCATCGAGTCGGGTAATTCCGAAGGGGCGGTCCCCGTTGCCGCAAGGAGCCTAGCACCTGGTCGCAAGCAGGGGCAATAGGTGCATGTTCCTACTCATGTTTGAACGCATGGGGGCCGCTGCCGTCTGTGCGGACGTGAGCAGACATGAACGCATAGGGGGTGTTCTTGTCGGTGAGTGTGCGTATACGCAAACGCGCGAGAGCGTGACCGGCCCCACCCCCCTGCCCCTCGATGCTGCACTGCACAACGTGCGAAGGGCGCATAATATCCATTATGGAAAATGAGAAATAGCTAATAATCCAATGATATCAATGCCTTAAAGTGCAGTGCAGCATTAATATAGGAGGATAGTCATAATGGTAGTGTGTGCAGTGCAGCATACGTTAGCAGCTCATATGCCAGGCTCGTAGTGTTGGTCATGGAGGACACGTTAGACGGGAGTAGGTGAGCACGATCCAATGGGGTATCAGGATACCCCACGGAGCAGCCGAGCCAATTAACTTGAATTCAGTTAATTCCGTCAATTAACCAAATTCCAGTTAATTCCCATGTTTCGGGGCAATCCTACGATAGGAATACGTACTTGGTGACATCCCGCCGGGAATACGCATATAAAGGGTGTACAGTGTTAACGTGAGCTTACAGGAGAGCCAAGCCATGCAAGCTTATAAGCCAAGCAAACAGCGTAAATGCAACGTGTGCGACAAGACGCTAGGCCCCGACCGTTGCACCAACGGTCGCTGCAAGAACTGCCACGACAGGTATTGCACACCTGGGGGCAATACCTCACCAGGTCATGGGCTCGGCAACGCGCACGATTGACGCCACCATAGAGTTAATACGAACTCATAGGAGAACCACTCCATGATGCGAATCGAATTCAAGACCACTGGCCTTCCGAACACCGCACGCGTCGCACAAGTCGTCCGCGACGTGGCAGAGCGCATCGAGCAAGGTGAGCTTTCAGGCGACATCAAGGATATGGCCGGCGATGTGATCGGCTCATTTGCGCTTGATCCTTCGTGAACGCCGCTCAAGTACCGTTGTGGTAGCACTTCTGTGGATTACTATGAAAGGAGAATTAACAATGGCCGCGTCACCGAAGTTCAAAGTATATGTTCATGGCAAATACATAGCAGCTTGTAAACATCCAGAGGACGCCGCTGCGATTATTGCCGCCTATGGCCAAGGCCAAATTCGCCTAGACCATCGCCACGTGCTGTTTGAGCAAGGTAAAGACGAGCCAGATGCCACCGATAGTTATGACGCGGTGGCAACTCTTGCTCTAAAGCGATGCCATGAAATTGATCGTGAGACGTTTATCAAGGCGCATGGGCCGGCGACGTGATTGGCTGGTTTGCGCTTGGTCCCTCATGAGTGCCGTTATGGCAGCGCTCCTATGAATTACTATAAAAGGAGAAAACAATGCCCCAATTTGAACTAGACCACGGTTCTGAACATGAAAGTTTCATGGGCCTGGATACTTTCACGCAAGGCTATATTGAAGCAATGTTCTGGACCGAGGCACACGCCGATAATCCAGAACTCGATGGAGCCGCTTTCGATGAGCTGGCGCCAAGTGCTCTCGCCTTGATCAAAGGCGATTGCCTAGATTTCCAGGAAAGCTATGGCGATCTGCTCGACAGGGCCGAAGACGAGTTCAACTATCTCGATGGCGGCGTAGATTTCTGGCTCACCCGTAACAGACATGGGGCGGGCTTCTGGTCTAGGGACCTAGAATCGATCGGTCGCGAACTAACGGACGCCGCTCACATTTATGGTGAAAGCTACATATATCGAGGCGATGACGGCCTGATCTATATTGAGTGATCAATCCGAAGGCAGTCCCTGCGCTGCCTTCCAGTGGATTACTCGAAAGGAGATACGACAATGCCACAACATCAAGGAGATCCCCGTTGGGTCATTACTCGCTTTGCTAGCAATTGCCAAAAATGCGGGAACCCAATTTCCAAAGGCGAGTCGGCCTTTTATTACCCGCGTAGCAAAAGCGTTTACGGTGCTGTTAGTTGTCATTGTGGAAATGACCACGCCGCAGACTTCGAATCGCATGCCTTTGATGAGACTGTTTATAGCGGGTCCTGGTGATCAATTCGAAGGCAGTCTTTGTGCTGCCTTCCCGTGGATCACTGAAAAGGAGGAAATGATGCAAAAGTCCTTTGAAGCCTTGGCGAAGCGCTCCGAGCACGCTTTCGCGAGCTTTGTCCAAGTTATCATGGACCTGGGCGAAGTAGACCACGCCGCGGCTGTCAAAGTCGCCAATTTCTACATTGCCAACAAGCTCGTCAAGGATGACCGCTTCGTGGGCGGAACGATCAACGTCAAGCATGGCGCTTATCTGGATGCCGATGTGATCGCCCGCGCCGCCATGATGGCGGACAACTGATGGAGGGAACGATGACACATACACCTGTTGTTTTCCGCGTTTGGAAAGACGACGACGATGTTTTTGCTCTATTTCCTACAATTGGCGCTGGTAATGGCTACTGTTCTTCTTACCAACATTTAGGGCAGCATAGCCAAGCAGACTATGTGAGCTGCATCATGAGAAGCCGGCCGGCAACGCCCGTGGAATATGAGCGGCTATTAGCTGAGCTTGTTAGCCATGGCTATGACGACCTAAGAGTTTATAAGCGTAGTCCGTCATGGCGAACCTGTGCGGCCATCGCCAAGGCCACGTCCTAGCTTACTACGTGGAGTAACTATTATGAGCATACTTGATGAGGCCAAGCTCACAGAATACTACCCTTCGTTTGAAGAGCAGGCGGCGACTCGTTTGCTTAATGGTGACCCAACAGGGGCGTCCTGGGTATTCCATCACTGCATGACGCAAGCGGATCGGGACGCCTTTGACCAAGAACTTGTCAGGAATAAACATCCATTATCCTATGAAGCTGGTACTCAAGAAAGTCGATTTATTCAATGCGCCCAAGAATTGGTAAAAGAATTTCACGAAATGGAAGCAGCTTACAAAGCGGCGGGATTGGATTAACAACCGACACGAGAAAAACTTTTGCTCCGATCCGACTACGAGGCCGTTTTATAAACTTTAGCAATTACGTATGTTCTACAACCTGGTGTTTGCTACATGGGGGTAGAAACACAACTGCAACAGTGTGTGTATGGACCCACTTAACGGCTTGAAATCATGAGTATATTAGCATCACAATTGAATTCCTACTCAACCATGAACAAAAGGGCCATAAAGCCTTGTTTTATCAACCTGTTGCCAACGCAATACCCGGGTTGCAGTTGCACCCCTATAGGGGTGCACACTGCACACCCTGGGGTATCGCTCATGCGTTTCCCCGAAATGATACTAAAATCGAATTCCGAGGAATCCTGCGGAAGTTGCACTTTGGACGAAATTGCGCAACTTAGAAAGCTTCCAAACTATGCCACGTAAGAAACCCAAGCCCCGCAAGCGCGCACTCCACCCAAGGAAGAAACGCCGGGTGCAGCGGCTCAATTACGGCCGGCGAGAGTGCTACTGGTGCAAGGCCGTCTACACGGCGGTACGCGATAATCAGCGATATTGCCAGAAGCGATGCCAGCAGCAATTCTACAATTGGTGCAAGGCTCGATCGGTCCTGATTCTCGATGCAGGGATCAAATGGCGGACCGAGCGGACTGGTGAGGCTTTCGCGTTGCTAACTCAGGAGATCGATGTTGCGCTGCACGAGCTGCGCCGCAAACAGGAGGAAGCCCAGCTAAAAGCCGGCACATTAGACCAAGGGTCCTTGCTTTGACGTGGAATGCCGTTTAAAGGCGTTTTAGAGCGCCGGAGGGGGCCTTTGGCGCATTCGGGGCTCCCAACCTACCGGGAAACGCCACAACGCCTGTAGCGGCTTCCTGCGGCTCCTAACACACAGCATTCTAGCTAAGCCTTTGGAAAGGTTGCAGTTTCCCCTTATAATATATGAAACCGCAAACTTAAGTATCTGAAATCACTCCGAAATATCCGAATTAGGCGTCGGCAAGGCTTCCAATTCCACCAGATTCGTTGACTGCTCAATCCCCAACCGCCCCATGACCTCGATCATCTTCGAATGCAGCTCGCTATCGGACATCTCCACAAGCGCGATCATTCCCGAGTGCCGATGCTCAATCGTGGCCTGCTCGGTATAACCGGCCAACTTCGCAATCATCGTCACCGATTGTGCCCACCGCTCAGGATAACTCTGGGCAAGCTCAAGGATCGCGTCCTCGTCCGGTGCGCAGTCTAGGAACATCTCAAGCACCTCGGCAAACGGCTCCCGCGAAAGCTGCCTAAGATGCGCTTCGATCTGCTTCTTGGTGAACCTGCGGACGTTCCGTTTCTTGCGAGCAAGACTCTCTGCCACGACCAATCTCCTTGGGCTTGGCCGGATTGCTGCGGCTCAAGTTCCACAATTCGCGAATGCCGAATGGCAATGCCGGCAATATGTCCATGCGATCATGTTATAGGAAAATGTACCTGTTGCAAAGTTGAGTAAGTTTGTGCAAGTGTCCAGATGGTGCTGCGAGTGCGCCAGTCACAGCGGAAGGCGTTAAATGGGGTGAGTATCACCAGCTCGTGGCACCAACCAAACTCAGTATAAGAGCCTATCACGTGAACGACTTTGAAATTATCACCTACGCACTGCGACACAGCGGGGTTGCTTCCCACGACATCGCCATGGCTCTTGAGGTCGTAGCCGATCTAATGGACGACCTAAAAAAGAAACAAGCCGCCGAAATTGCCGCCGCTGTCCGTGATGATGAGATTCCCTTTTGACGAAAGGAGCATGACACATGCCAACCCGATCACCAGCCCTCGCCTTGACCGACAACATCACGAACGCAATCGCCGCCCGCGCAAAGGGCAAGTTCCCACCCGAAGACGTTGCGCGATTGTTCCAGGACAAAGCCAGCGCCTTGATGCGAAAGGCGGCGCGTGATGCGCTCGACAAGGGCACGGCGGAGTCGGACGTGATCAAGCTCGTGAATGACTGGCAAGTCCCACCGCCCGGGACGCGCAAGCTCAGCGAGGCCGAGAAGATGCACCGCAAGTTCGATAAGCTCAGCGCGGCCGACCAGGCGGAGTTCAGGAAAGCCCTCGGCCTATAAAGTATTCGCGCGGCCCAACGCCGAGCCAGAGGAGAGATGAGATGGGTACACGAGCATCATTCTGGATTGGCGATCCTCGGGATCTGGATAACCGCCGCTGGCTTGGCTGCATTGCCTGGGATGGCTATCCGGACGGCGATTGCTCGAAATTGAGCAAGTGCAAGTCAGCGCCAGAATTCGAGCGCGCCGTAGGATTGCTGGCAAAGGAACGAGACGATTTTGCTAACCCCGAGGGTGGATGGCCATTTCCTTGGGACGACGACATTTTTCTGACTGATTATACCTACGCCTTCTTTGATGGGCATCCACGGTCAACCCGTTTTCATTGTCCGTTCATGCCGATGCGCGATGAGGTGAAAAACCTTCGTTATTTCGACGCGGACGAGAACGAGCTTGAAAACGCGCCGCTTGCTCAGGATGACCCGAGCATGGCCAACGTTCCGGCCCCAGGCAAATACGACAGATCACAGCCGGACAGCATCATGATCATTCGTGCCAAGGCTCCGTCATGACCGAAGACGAAGCCCG
>JBPCWY010000105.1:0-3752 GCA_051009035.1 Gammaproteobacteria bacterium | reverse complement strand
TGCGTTCGGTAACTTCGCGGTAAGATTCAACATCGCGCGCCGGTTTTCCGGTTTGCGGGTCGCGGACATGGCAATGCACAATCGCCGCCCCCGCCTTTGCCGCATCAATAGCGGCATCGGCGATTTGCGCGGGCGTAATCGGCACCAATTCCGATTTAGCGGTCGTATCGCCGCTGCCGGTAACCGCGCAAGTAATAAACATTTCCCAATGCATGCGGAAATTATACCCCAACCCGCCCGTTTCGGCAAAACGCGCGGCTGCAATATTTTTTCTTTTTCCCCCGTCCGAAATTTACCCCGCGTCATTCCTGCAAAGCAGAAAACCGCCTGCCGCCTAATTTAAATATTCCAACCTAAATATTCTAATCTAAATATTCCAATCCTGCGAAAGCAGGATTCATGCGTCTTTCCATTTTGCCGCAAGGCAAAATCAGGCGAAGGAAAAAAACTAACCGCCGGAAAAAAGACGCATGAATCCTGCTTTCGCAGGATTGGGATTTTCTTTATTTCGCGGGAATGGAAAATATTTATTAAATTTCTCGTCCCTGCGCTCCGGCGTGGGGACGAGTTATAGAAATAATATTTCCCAATGCAATTTGGCGAGCAAGCGCGGCAAACCGCCCCCGAGTTTATATCCGCCCGTCCCCGTCGCCCACTCTATTAAAATGCAAACAAGGAGCAGGAGAATCAAATAGCCGAAAAATTTTCGCACGGCGGTATCAAACGGCGCCTTCGCCGGTATATCCGCGCATATCCGCGTTTTTCATAATGTTGTCCTGCTCCCTTGCTCCGCATTAAAAATCCGGCGGCAAAGCGCCGGGCGTTGCTTACAAGACAATAGGATTATTGATTGTCCGCTTATTTCCTCGCGGTGTTGTATTAGGCGGACGCCCGACAAAGGGGCGTCCAACTCCGCCGCCACAACCTGCGGCGGAATTTCCGGCAGGACGCCTATTTACGGCATCCTATTTCTTGCAAGCATTTTCATTTTACCATAAAACGCCCCGCCGTCCAAACCCGTTTTTTGGCGGCAATCCGCCGCCGCCCCAAAACCGCCGCCCGCTTGGGGCGGGGAATTGGCGGGTTTTTCCGCTTGATTTTGCCGCCAAAAAAATTTTCGCGCGGCGGAAAATTCGCGCGGATTCGCGTATAATTGCGGCGGCGCAAAAACGCGCGCCGGAGAAATTGGAGAAAACCGCATGAAAATACTTGCAGCCGTAAAACGGGTGATTGACCCATATGTCAAAGTGCGCGTGCGCGCGGACGGCATGGATGTGGAAAAAAACGATGTCAAAATGGCGATGAACCCGTTTTGCGAAAACGCGCTGGAAGAATCCCTGCGCTGGAAAGACGCCGGGCGCGCCGATGAAGTTATCGCCCTCTCCGCCGGCGGGGACGATTGCGCCGAAACCCTGCGCATGGCGCTCGCCCTCGGCGCGGACCGCGCGATTTTGGTCAAAACCGAAACGCCGCCGGAGCCGCTCGCCGCCGCCAAAATTATCGCCGCAATCGCCAAGCGCGAAAATCCGGGCGTGATTTGGCTCGGCAAACAAGCCGCGGACGGCGATTTTAACCAAACCGGACAAATGACCGCCGCCCTGCTCGGCTGGGGGCAGGCGCTGTTTTTGTCGGCGGCGGCTTTGGAAGACGGATGCGTCCTCGCCGAATCGGAAGTGGATAACGGCATCGCGACTTTGCGCGTTAAACTGCCCTGCGTCCTCACCGCCGATTTGCGCCTGAACGACCCGCGCTACGCGACTTTGCCGAATATTATGAAAGCCAAACGCAAACCGCTGGAAGAATTGTCGCCCGCCGATTTGGGCGTGGACGCGTCCCCCCGCCTCAAAACAATTAAAATTTCCGAACCGCCCGCCCGTCCGCCGGGGCGCAAAGTAGCGGATGTTAACGAACTTGTGCGCGCTCTGCGCGAGGAAGCGAAGGTGTTGTCATGATTTTAATTGTTGTTGAACACGACGGAAAAGCCCCGCGCGAAAACTTTCGCAATGCGCTTTGTGCCGCGCGGCAAATCGCCGAAAAAAGCGGCGGCGCCGAAATTGAAGCGCTTGTTTTGGGCGCGCGCGAAATTGCGGACGATGCGGCAAAAGCGCCCGGATTATCCGCCGTCCGCTGGGCGGACAACGCCGTTTTTGCCGGCAACATCGCCGAAAACTGCGCGCCGGTCATCGCGGCAGAATCCGCAACCGCATCCCATGTCATTATGACGGCGGGCGCGCTTTCCAGAATGTGGCTGCCCCGCGCCGCCGCATTGGCGGATTCGCAAATGCTTTCCGAAGTCATCGCGGTAGAATCCGCCGATACTTTCACCCGCCCGATATACGCCGGAAACGCGCTCGCCACGGTGCAAAGCGCGGACAAAATCAAATTCCTTTCGGTGCGCGCAACGGCGTTTGACGGCGTGCAAGGCGCGGCGGATTCGCCCTGCGAAGTGCGCGCGCTGCAATGCGGCGAAGACGCCGGGCTTTCGCAATTTACCGGCGAAAAAGTATCCAAACAAGAACGCCCCGAATTAACTTCGGCGCGGATTGTCGTCTCCGGCGGGCGCGGCGTAGGCGGCGCGGAAAACTTCCGCCTGCTGGAAGAATTGGCGGACGCATTAGGCGCGGGCGTTGGCGCATCGCGCGCGGCGGTGGACGAAGGATATGTGCCGAACGATTACCAAGTCGGGCAAACGGGCAAAATAGTCGCGCCGGATTTATATCTGGCAGTAGGAATTTCCGGCGCGATACAACACTTGGCGGGCATTCGCGATTCCAAATGCATCGCGGCGATTAACAAAGACCCGGACGCCCCGATTTTTGACATTGCGGATTACGGGCTGGTCGGCGATTTGTTTGAGATCGTCCCGGCGTTGAAAAAGGCGTTGGAATCATGATAAACCCGCCGCAAAATCATGCCGTTTTATGGGCGCTCATCGCGCTCATCGGCTTTTCTCAAGCAGGTGCCATCGCAGCAATTATATGCCTTTCTTGCCGTAGATTACCGGGTATTCCAACGCCTCTTGGGAGATTTCGCCCCCGTTGTGTTCTATGCAGTATTAATATGGGCTATATTTTTCCCTTTATTCGCGGCGCGCTGGTTGAGCCAGTCGCGCTTAAATAATCATGAGTGATTCCACGGCGACATTGGCGAACAAAATAAATATCAACCTTAACCAGAATCTCTGGGGAATGCTCGTTGCTTTTTCTTTTTTGGGAATAGCGGAGTATTTTAAGTTTCGCTATCTTCTTATAGTGGCGGGAGTAGCGTCGGTTGTTATGCTAATATCCATAGTATTTACAACTTGGGCATATACTGTTAATTATTGGAGGAATAAAAACAAATAACCATGAACAAAACCGAAATTCGCCATAAGGTAATTTTGTTCCGTCTAAATGCATCATTCCGCGAAGGAATGGGCGACGGCGAAATTTACGAAATGACGCGCGGCACTTGGAAAATCGGCGACAGATGCAACGCCGCCGAATACGCTTTCGCCGTAATTGGCGGAGTCGTGCGGGGCGTGTATTGCATTGACGAATGGTTTTCCGCGGGGACGACCAAATACCCGTTGCGCCCGGAAATCGGCAAAGACCCCGCACGCCGCGAGTTTATCGGCAAAACCGCCCCGCCGGAAATTCTTAAAATGTATCTCGGCGAATCGGTTGCGGATTATTTTGTAAAAGGCAACCAAAGCGCTTTTATTTATGCGGGCGATTGGAGCGAATAAATGAGCGGACGCGAATCTTTGGAGT
>JBPCWY010000104.1:0-15509 GCA_051009035.1 Gammaproteobacteria bacterium | reverse complement strand
ACGCGCCAAATTGCCTCCGGAATACCGCGAATCTTTGCAATCGGGGATTTGGCCGAGCGACAGCGTTTTGCCCCCGCGCGAGAAAAAACGACAGGGAAAACCGCTAAACCCCCCGCCCTATTTTTGGTCTGCGCCGAGTTTGGACGCGGATTAAATGCGGGATTAAAATTGGGTTTAGCGCCGGAATTGAAAGCGGATTTAGAGTCGGATTTGGTTCGAAAAATCGGCGGGGTAAGCAGATTTATGCCGCTTAAAATGCTTTCATAAAATCATTCCCTTCCGGCGAAAACCGAAATCCATAAATATCCCAATTCTGCTCCATAAATATCCAATCCTGCGAAAGCAGGATTCATGCGTCTTTTTTACGATGGCAGGCGGTTTGCCTTCGCCCGATTTTGCTTGCGGCAAAATGGAAAGACACATGAATCCTGCTTTCGCAGGATTGGCGTAATAGTGGGACTGGCGCGGTAGTGGAATTGGGCGGATTGCGGATTTTTACCGCTCGCCCCCGGCATTTGAGCTTCTTGCTCGCCCCCGACATTTGTCGGAAGCGAAATCCAGCGGCGGAATTTACTCCGCCATGCCCGCCGTCATGCCGCAGTAAACTGCGGCGGGCGTGTTTCACCCCCGATTAAAATCGGGGGCGAGGGTTTTTGGATTCGCAATCCAAATTAAAATTAAGCGAAAACGGGGCGGAATCGGAATTGGAAACAGGCGAAATTCCCGGGTTGGGCGGAAAATTAAAACCGCCGTTTGCTAAATATTTAACGCCGTTTTTTAGCGCGGGATTAATATTAAGCCGGGCATTTTGCCGCGCTGATAATTTTTCCGGAGCGCCCTTGTTGCATCCATACGGCGCAACCTTGGACGGCGGAGTCAATTTCGGGCAATTCGGCTTCGCGCGCGCCGAAAGGCAGGCGTTTTAGCGTTGTGACGACATTCGTGTTGTGCAAAAGTTTTCCCTTGTTTTCGCCCGCCGCCACTTCCGTTTCGCGCTTGCGCCAATAAACGGCGTAAAACATCTGCACGCCGGGCGGCAAAGCGCCTTCCGCCCGCACTTTTCGCCCGTTAAAACGAAAACGGACGGAAGGCGTTTGCGCGAGGGATTCCCGCACCGCCGAAGAAATGCGGTCTTTTTGCGTTCCGCCCGCCTGCTGCCCGCCTTGAATAATCGCCTGCGGGGTATACACGCCGCGCGTATTGCGCAATTTGACATTGTATCCGGTCTGCCGTTCGGTGTATTTCCGGTTGGAAAACGGGTCCGCCCAAACCGAGCCGCCGTAGACCAAATCGTCCCAGTAATCCACATGAAATTCCAGCGCAAGGACCTCCGGCAAAACGGCGAAATTTTCGGCGAGGACTTTCTCGGCGGGCGGGCAGGAATAGCACCCCTGGGAGGTGAATAATTCCACGACGGCGCACGGCGGCGCCAGCCCCGCTTCATCCGCAACGGCGGCGGCGGGGAATCCGGCGGCGCAAACGCCGCACAGCCCGGCGGCAAATAATTTTAGGATGTTTCTCATTTTTTCGGTTTTCCGTGTAAAATAGGCGGTTGTGATTATAGCGCGTTTCCGCCGGAAACGCAAATTAAGGAGACCGCATGCCCAAAACCAAAACCGCCGGAAGAAAATACGACAGCGCCAATTTGACCGCTTTTATGAGCGGGCTGGTGCGCCGCACGCCGGGCGAGCCGGAATTTCACCAAGCCGTCCGCGAAGTCGCGGAAGTCGTCATGCCGCATATCAGCCGGGAGGACACCCTCTCCCGCGCGATTATCATGGAGCGCATGACCGAGCCCGAGCGGGTGTTTATGTTTCGCGTGATTTGGGAGGACGACGAAGGGCATGTGCGCCTCAACCGCGGCTATCGCGTGCAATTTAACAACGCCCTCGGCCCCTACAAAGGCGGGTTGCGCTTTCACCCGTCGGTCAATTTGAGCATTCTGAAATTTTTGGGTTTTGAGCAAACTTTCAAAAACGCGCTGACCGGCCTGCCGCTGGGGGCGGCGAAAGGCGGCTCGGATTTTAACCCGCGGGGCAAATCGGATACCGAAATGCTGCGTTTTTGCAAGTCGTTTATGTTGGAATTATTCCGCCACATCGGTCCCAGCTTGGATGTCCCGGCGGGCGACATCGGCGTGGGCGAGCGCGAAATCGGCTATCTTTTCGGGCAATACAAACGCATCACCGGCGAATTCGCCTCCGGCGTCCTGACCGGCAAAGGGCTGACTTTTGGCGGGAGTTTAATCCGCCGCGAGGCGACGGGCTACGGCGCGGCGTATTTTGCCGAAGAAATGTTAAACAAGGCGGACGATTCGCTGGCGAAAAAAACATGCGCCGTTTCCGGCAGCGGCAATGTCGCCCAATATTGCGCGCAAAAAATTATCCAATTGGGCGGCAAAGTGCTGACGATGTCCGATTCGGACGGCACAATTCACGACCCGGACGGTATTGACAAAGAAAAACTCGCCCACATCATAGAGTTAAAAACCGTCCGCCGCGCGCGCATTAAAGAATACGCGGACAAATACCGCCGCGCCCGCTATTACGCCGGAAAACGCCCATGGGAAGTTCCCGCTTTCGCCGCTTTTCCGTGCGCCACCCAAAACGAAATTGAAAAAGCGGACGCGCAAAAACTCATCCGCAACAAATGCAAAATCGTCGTGGAAGGCGCAAACATGCCGACTTCGCTGGAAGCGATGAAAATGTTGCGCGGCAAACTCTCCCTCGCTCCGGCAAAGGCGGCAAACGCCGGCGGCGTCGCCATTTCCGGGCTGGAAATGAGCCAAAACAGCTTGCGTTTATCGTGGTCGGAAGAAGAAATGGAATCCCGCCTGCGCGAAATTATGCGCAGCATCCACCGCCAATGCGCGCAATACGGCGGCAAAAAAGGGCGCATTGATTATGTCGCCGGGGCGAATATCGCCGGGTTTATGCGCGTTGCGGACGCGATGCTGGCGCACGGCGTTTAATTCGCGGGGCGGTGTGATGCAAGTTTATCCGTTAATTTTGGGCGCGTCCGGTTTAACCGGAACCGAAGTCGTTAAAATTTTAGCCCGCGCAAAAATTAATGTCCGCGTCTCTTACCGCGAACAGGCGGAATTAAATGTGCTGCGCAACTTCGGCGCGGAGCCGATTTTCGCCGATTATACCGACCCCGATTCGTTGCGCGAATCCCTGAAAGACATTACCGCCGCGGCGTTGATTTTGCCGATTTCCCCGCGCATGGCGGAATGGGGGCGGCAGGCGGTGGACTGCGCGAAAAAAGCGGGTTTGCCGAAACTAATCCTGCTGTCCAACTTGGGCGCTTCGCCCGATTCGCCTTTGGAAATTCCGCGCATGCACGGCGAGATTATCGCGCATGTCCAAAACAGCGGCATCCCCTACCACATCGTCCAATCCGCGCCGTATTTCCAAAATTTATTTTGGTCGGTATTGACAATCGTCCGCCAGCGGCAATTTTCGCTGCCGCTCGGCAACGCGGAATTGCCGTATATTGACTTGCACGATGTCGCCATTTTAATCGCGAAACTGCTGTGCGAAGAACGCCCGCCGAATCAAATCTACCGCATCACCGGCCCGAAAGCGTTTTCCATGTTTCATATCGCGCGCAAGCTTTCGCGGGCGCTTGAACACGATGTCCGT
Source organism: Gammaproteobacteria bacterium (assembly GCA_051009035.1). GTDB lineage: Bacteria > Pseudomonadota > Gammaproteobacteria > Tethybacterales > Persebacteraceae > Persebacter. Next base: position 11,865 of record JBPCWY010000104.1, on the reverse strand, counting down.
TATTTTCCGTCGCCGGCGCAAAGCGGCGAGCATTTGTTCCGGACGATGGGTTTAACTTCGTGGCTGTCCAGGGCGATTAACGAAATGTACGGCGAATACGCTTCCGGCGTCTACAAAACTGTTACCGGCGATTTTAAGGCGGCGGTCGGGCGCGCCCCGACCGGGCTGGATAAATTTATTGAACGCAACCTCCTGGTGTTTCGGCAGGATAAAGTTCCCGAGCATCTCTCCGAAAATTGAACTTGTTGCGGCGGACGGCAAAGTTTGCCGCCGGCGCGGCGGTTTTTGCGATTCTAATCGGCGCGGGCGCTTGGGGCTGGCGGCAATACGAAGAATACGCTTTCGCCCAAACGCTCGCCCGCCCGCTCCCCGCCTTTCAATTTGACATTCCGTCCGGCGCAACCGTGCGCGAAATCGCCGCGATGGCGCGCGCCGCGGGTTCGCCTTTGGACGAAAAAGAATTTGCCGCCGCCGCGCAAAAATTAAACATCGCGCACAAACTGCAAGCCGGGCGCTACGAATTTACGGCGGGCGAGACGGCGGGCGAAATGCTCTCCGCCCTCGCCGGCGGCAAAACCGCCCCGGCTTTTCGCATAACGATTGTGGAAGGCGTCACCTACAAAAACCTGCGCGACATGCTGCGCGGCGATTCGCGGTTGGCGCAAAAGCTGCCGTCCATGAAAGAATCGGAAATATTGCGCGCGCTGGATATTGAACGCGATTCGGCGGAAGGTTTATTTTTGCCCGAAACCTATTTTTTCAACCACGGCGATTCGGATTTTGATGTGTTGCGGCGCGCGCGCAAGGGCATGAAAACGCTGCTGGATTCGCTTTGGGAAACGCGGCAAGACGGCGGTTTATTCGGCGAAAAATACGAAGCATTGACTCTCGCTTCCATTGTAGAAAAAGAAACCGGCGCGGCGGAAGAGCGCCCGTTGATTGCCTCCGTTTTTGCGAACCGTTTGCGAAAAGGCATTCCGCTGCAAGCCGACCCCACGATAATTTACGGGCTGGGGGACGGGTTTGACGGCAACTTAAAACGCGTCCATTTGCGCGACAAAAAAAATCCGTATAACACTTACGCCCGCCGCGGCTTGACCCCGACCCCCATCGCCCTGCCCGGCAAAGCCGCGCTCGCCGCGGTTTTAAATCCGCCCGCGACAAAATATTATTATTTTGTCGCCAGCGGCGGCGGCAAACATGTTTTTTCCAAAACATTGCGCGAACACAACAACGCGGTCAATAAATACCAGCGGCGGCGCAAAAAATGAACGGCGTTTTTATTACTTTGGAAGGCACGGACAGCGCGGGCAAAACGACGCAATCCGCGTTGTTTTGCAAATGGCTGCAAACGCAAAAAAATTTGCGCGTCGTGCAAACGCGCGAACCGGGCGGGGAAAAATTTTGCGAAAAAATCCGCAGTTTAGTTTTAAACAACCGCGGATTGGACGGCGTCACCGAAACTTTGCTAATGGCGGCGGCGCGGCGCGAACATATTTTGCGGCGCATTCTTCCCGCATTGCAAAACGGCGAATGGGTTATATGCGACCGCTTCAGCGATTCTACTTTTGCGTACCAAGGCGGCGGGCGCGGCGTTCCGCGGGAATGGATTGGCGAAGTATTGCGCGAAGTAGAAGACGGGCTATGCCCCGATTTAACCGTCTATTTACGCTTGCCTACGCAATCTCTTTTAAATTTTAGCAAACAGCGAAAAGACGCGATTGAACAGCGCGGCGATAATTTTCAACGCATCGTTGAAGAAAGTTATAAAAAATTGGCGGAAGAAAATCCGCTGCGCATCGCCGTCGTTGAGATAGCGGACGCAAACGGCGCGCGCCGCCCCGCGGAAGAAATCGCCGCCGAAATCCAAAACATTATTACGAAAAGGTTTAAGATATGAATCCCGCCCCTTGGCATCTTAATATTATTGCAAAAACGCCCCCCGCCCCGGCGACTTTGGTTATCGGGCAAGCCGGGGCGGGACGCGACGAATTGGCGCTCGCCCTCGCCGCTTCTTTTGCCGGCGCGGGCGATTCCGCCGCGCCGGTTATCGCGGTTTTGACTCCGATTAAAAAAGAAAAGAAAGAATGGTTTGCCGACAAAAACGCGGATATTTTGGCGGTATATCCGGACGGCAATATTATTCCGGTGGACGCGGCGCGGCGGGTAATTGAATTTTGCGCGATTTCGCCGATGTCGCTGCCGCGCCGCGCCGTTGTTTTTCTTTCCGCCGAATGCATGAACGCCGCCGCGTCCAACGCGCTGTTAAAAGTTTTGGAAGAACCGGCGGCGGACAAATCGCTCGTATTAGCCGCGCGCTCCGCGTCTTTGTTGCCGCCGACAATTGTCAGCCGTTGCCGCATCATCGCCGCGCCGCATCCTTCCGCAGCGGAAGCGGAACAATGGCTGCGGGAAAATATTAAAGACAAAACGGCGATGGCGTTTGCCGGACGGACGCTGGCGTTTTGCGGCGGATTGCCCATGGACGCGTTGCGCGCCGATTCCGAAAAAATCGCCGCCGCCGCCGACTGGTTTGCGGAAGGAAAAAATTTAAACATTCACGGCGCGGCAAAAACGATGGCGGACTTTGACGGCTGGCTGGAATGTTTGCAAAAATGGACGGCGGACGGCTGCCGCGCGGCTTGCGGATTGCCCGCCCGTTATTTTCCCGGACGCGAAAAACGGCAGGCGGAATTGTGCAATGACCCGCAACGCTGGCTGGACTGCCACGCCCGCCTGTCGGAAAAACGCCCGCTCGCCGCGCATCCGCTGGCGCGCGATTTATTTATTAAGGAAATTTTAGATGACTACCGAAACATATTCGCTGGTTGATTCGCATTGCCATCCGCATTTTTCCCCGCTCGGCGAAGATTTAGGCGCGGTGCGCGCGGCGATGGCGGAAAACGGCGTTTGCGCCGCGCTCGCCGTAGCAACCGGCAGCGGCGAATGGGCGCGGGTTAAATCGCTCGCCGAAGAATACCCGGGCGTTTTTCATGCCGCGTGCGGCGTCCATCCGTTATCCGCCGCAAACGAACCGGACGATGAAAAAATTTTAACGGAAACATGCGGCGGCGGCGTTTTGGCGGTGGGCGAAACCGGCTTGGATTTTTTTCGCGGACGCGACAGCGAAACGATGCAGCGGCGGCGTTTTGCCGCGCACATCGCCGCCGCCCGCCGTTTGCAAAAACCGCTGATTATCCACATGCGCGATTCGCAAACCGAAACGCTGGATATGCTGCGCGCCGAAAATGCGCGCGATGCGGGCGGCGTTTTGCACTGCTTCACCGGCGGTTTGGAAACCGCGCGCGCGGCGTTGGAGATTAATTTTATGGTTTCATTTTCGGGAATTATTACTTTTAAAAAATCGGAAGAATTGCGCGCCGTTGCCGCCGCCCTGCCCGCCGATTCCTATTTAGTAGAAACCGATTCGCCCTATTTAGCCCCCGTCCCCTACCGCGGCAAAACCTGCACGCCGGGCTATGTCCGCTACACGGCGGAAACAATTTCCGCCGCACGCGGTCAATCCCTGCAAAAAACCGCCGAAGAAACTTCCGCAAATTTTGCCCGCTTGTTTGCGCCGGCCGCATAAATTTAAATATGCGCCCGCCGTGTTTGGTTTTTAATTTTTAATAAACGGCATGCAAAAAAACGGGCAAGTTTGGATTTTACAACCCGCCCGTTTTTTATATTTTTACGCATTAATGCCGCGCGGTTAATTTCAGTTAATTTTATACGCGGCGGGCAATACGCGCCGCCGTTTTTATTTTCCGTTGTTGTTAAATAAAATATAAAACCCGCGCGTTTTTATTCGTTGGTGTTGTCAATTAACCATAGCGCGGTTAGTTTGTTCCATAGCGGGATTTTTACGGATACTTTGTCAATCCAATCGTATACCGGCGTTAGTATTTCGGGTTTGCCCGGCGTGTAGGCGGGGGCGGGCGATACTTGCACGGCGCGCCATCCCGCCAGTTTGGACCACTTCGCGAGATTTTTGTCCGTGTTGAGAAATACGCGCACTTCGTGTTCTACGCCGATTTCGCGGATATTAATCGGGTTGTAAATATTCGTTTCCAAAAAACACATTTTACCGCCCGGACGCGCGAGCGATTTCCATCGGGACATCGCGCTAACCGGGTCTTCCAAATGGTGGATAATATCAACGCCGATAACGGCGTCAAAATACCCTTCGGGAAAATCGGGGGCGGCGCCGTCCCCGCAAACATAGCAGATATTTTTTTGTTTAATTCTGCCTTCCGCGAGTTTTAACATTTCCGGGGACAAATCCAGCGCGGTATATTCGCCGCCGAAAGATTGCATGAAAAAATAAGTCATCAACCCGCTGCCCGCGCCGATTTCCAATATTTTAGAAGGCGCAAGCGGCGCAACGGCGGCGCGGATAATATCCGCTTTGCGCCGGTAATTCCGCGTCAGCCCCCTGCCTTCTTTTTCGTATTCCAGCGGCGTCTCGCCGTAATACGACAATTGGCTTTTTTGGTGCGGGGATTTATCCATGGGATTCCTTGCCGTCCGTAAAATGCGGCAAACGCCGCGCGGGTTGCCTGCCGCCGCTTGCCGCCGTTTTTGCGAATGCGGCGGGCGCGGCGCGCCAAACAAGCGCGATTATACGCCGAAAGATGCGGTTGTCAAGCGCGCCAAATTTCCGAAAAAGAAAAAAACGGGCAAAATGCGGTTATAATCCCGCTGTTTCCAATTTTCAATTTCCAAAACATGTCCACGCTTTTCGTCACCGGCGGCTGCGGTTTTATCGGCTCCAATTTTATCCGCCGCCGCTTGGACGCGCGGACGGACGGGCGCATCGTCAATTTTGATTTGCTCACTTACGCGGGCAATCCGGAAAACTTATCCGATGTTTGCGAAGACCCGCGCTATGTTTTTGCGCGCGGCGACATCGCCGATGCAAACGCCGTTTCCGCCGCATTGGAAGAATACGCGCCGGACGCGATTGTCAATTTTGCCGCCGAATCGCACAACAGCCGCGCCGTTCTTTCCCCCGCCGTTTTTTTTCGGAGCAATGTTTTGGGGACGCAAACTTTATTGGAAGCGGCGCGGCGCGCGAAAATTCCGCGCTTTCACCACATTTCCACCTGCGAAGTATTCGGCGACATGGCGCTGAATTCTCCGGATAAATTCCGCGAAGATTCGCCCTACCGCCCGCGCACGCCCTACAACGCTTCCAAAGCCGGCGCGGACCACGCCGTGCGCGCCTATTGGGAAACCTACCGCCTGCCGGCGACAATTTCCATTTGCGCGAATAATTACGGGCCGCGGCAGTTTCCGGAAAAATTAATTCCGCATTTTGCCGTCCGCTTAATCCGCGGCGAAAAAATACCGCTTTACCAAAACAGCCATTACCGCCGCGAATGGCTGCATGCGGAAGACCACTGCCGCGGCGTAGACGCTGTTTTGGAACGCGGCGTTCCGGGCGAAACTTACAACATCGGCGGCGAAACCGAAATGGATATTGAAGAAGTCGCGCGCCGCTTGCTGCGCATTTTCGGGCGGGACGATTCCCATAAAAAATATGTTCCCGACCGCCCCGGACACGACCGCCGTTATCTTTTGGATTCCGCAAAAATCCGCCGCGAACTCGGCTGGCGTCCGGAAATTTCTTTGGACGAAGGATTCGCCGCAACGGCGGAATGGTACCGCAACAACGAAGCATGGTGGACGCCGCTGCTCGCCAAAACGGCGGCGGACGAAAGCGGATGGGCGTGACCCGCAAAGGAATTTTACTCGCCGCCGGGGCGAACACCCGCCTTTATCCGGCGACTCTCGCCGCCGCCAAATCGCTGCTGCCGGTGTATGACAAGCCGCTCGCGTATTATTCGCTTTCGCTTTTGATGCTGGCGCGCATTCGCGAAATTTTAATTATTACCGCGCCGCATTTTTTGGAAGCGCACCGGCGGCTGTTGGGCGGCGGCGAAAAATGGGGCATGCAAATTTCGTATCTGCCGCAGGAAAAATCGCGCGGCATCGCGGACGCGTTTTTAATCGGAAAAGATTTTATCGGCGGCGCGCCCTGCGCTTTGTCGCTCGCCGACAATATTTTTTACGGCGGCGGCCTTTCCGCCGCATTGCAAAAAGCAGCGCGGCAAAAAACGGGCGCAACCGTGTTTGCCTGCCAAGTGCGCGACCCGCAACGCTTTGGCGTCGTGGAGTTTGACGAAAAAGGCGGCGCGTTAAGTTTGGAAGAAAAACCGGAAAATCCCAAATCGTCTTTCGCCGTCACCGGCTGTTATTTTTACGACGGCGCGGCGGGCGAAATTGCCGCCGGGCTTTCGCCTTCGGCGCGCGGCGAATTGGAAATTACCGATGTCAACCGCGCTTATTTACAGCGCGGAGAGTTGCGCGTGGAAACTTTCGGGCGCGGCATGGCATGGTTTGATTCCGGCACGCCGGACAGTTTAGCGGCGGCGTCCGATTTTGTGCGCACCGTGCAAACCCGCCAAAAAATCATTATCGCCAGCCCTGAAGAAATTGCCTGGCGCAACGGCTGGATTAACAAAAGCGATTTGCGCCGCCTCGCCGCTTCGCTCGGACAAACCGAATACGCGCGTTATTTGCAAACCCTCGCCAAAGAATAATAATTTAATATTCGGAATATTCTGTATTTGCCGTTGCGAAAAATTGGCAAGCATTTAATTAATTTTCATTTTTTTCGCGCGGGCGAAAATTGCATATTAATTTTTCGCTTCCAATTAATTCCGATTAAAAACGAAAGCGGCGGGTTATTTTTGCGGCGGCGAAAATATTATTTTTCCAAAATTAACCGCGCCGTTTTTTCGCGCCGCACAAGTTGCGATTAAGCCGCGGCGGCGCTTTCCATTAATGCGCGGCGGTATTCGTGCGGCAATACTTTTACAAATTTCATGCGGTAAAAATCCCAGCCGTCCAACACTTCCGCCGCTTTCGGGCTGCCGGTGTATTGCGCGTGGCGTTGCAGCATGCCGCGCACAATATCAATATCGGAGCGGTTCATGTGCCGTCCGGGACCGGATTTCATGCCGAGCGGTTCCAGCGATACCATGTCCATGTTGCACATGCGCGAAAAGTGCGCGTGTTCGTCCAAAACATATGCAACGCCGCCGCTCATTCCGGCGGCAAAGTTGCGCCCTACCGGACCCAAAACGACAACCGTCCCGCCCGTCATGTATTCGCAGCAATGGTCGCCGGCGCGTTCCGCCACCGCGTGCGCGCCCGAATTGCGCACCGCAAAACGGACTCCAGCCGCGCCGCGGCAGTAGCATTCGCCGCATACCGCGCCGTATAAAGCGGTGTTGCCGACAATCGCGCATTCGCCGTCCGGACGCGAAGACGGGGGCGGATATACGGCGAGCACTCCGCCGGACAATCCTTTGCCGAAATAATCGTTTGCTTCGCCGCACAGGCGCATCGTCATGCCGCGCGCGGCAAACGCGCCGAAACTTTGCCCGCCGATTCCGCGCAAATTAATATTGACGGAACCGTCCGGCAAACCGGCATGCCCGCGCCGTTTTGCAATCGCGTTGGCGATAATCGCCCCGGCGGCGCGGTCGGTGTTTTTGATTTCATCGTCTATCGTAATTTTTTCGCCGCGCATCGCCGCCGCTTCGCAACGCGCAAGCCACCGCCGGTCAATCGCCCGCGAAAGCGCATGCGTTTGTTTTTGGACATGGCGGCGCGCGTATTCGGACGGCGCATGCGGCTCATGCAATACCGGCGATAATTTGACGCCGGCGGATTTCCAGTGCGCGCTTTGCCGCTGGCGCAACAAACCGGCGCGCCCGATAATGTCGTCCAATTTGCAAAATCCCATCGCCGCCAAAAGCCGCCGCACTTCTTCGGCGACGAAGAAAAAATAATTAACGACATGTTCGGGTTTGCCGGCGAATTTTGCGCGCAGCCGTTTGTCCTGCGTTGCAATGCCCACCGGACATGTATTTAAATGGCACTTGCGCATCATAATGCATCCTTCGGCGACAAGCGGCGCCGTGGCGAAACCAAATTCGTCCGCCCCCAACAGCGCGCCGATGACGACATCGCGCCCGGTTTTAATTTGCCCGTCTACTTGCAGCGCAACGCGTCCGCGCAAATCGTTCAACAATAAAGTTTGGTGCGTTTCGGAAAGCCCCAGCTCCCACGGCGTCCCCGCGTGTTTGATGGAAGACAGCGGGCTCGCGCCCGTGCCGCCGTCATGTCCGGCGATGGTGATGTGGTCGGATTTTGCTTTTACCACGCCCGCCGCAACGGTGCCGACTCCGCAACGCGAAACCAGTTTAACGCTGACTTGCCCGTCCGGGTTCGCGCTTTTTAAATCGTAAATTAATTGCGCGATGTCTTCTATGGAATAAATGTCGTGGTGCGGCGGCGGCGAAATCAATCCGACTCCCGGCACCGAGTGGCGCACTTTGGCGATGTCCGCGTCTACTTTATGCCCGGGCAGCTGCCCGCCTTCGCCGGGTTTTGCGCCTTGCGCGATTTTGATTTGCATCATGTCCGAATTGGCGAGATATTCCGCGGTGACGCCAAAACGCCCGGACGCGACTTGCTTAATTGCCGAGCGCATGGAATCGCCGTTCGCCAGCGGGATAAACCGCGCCGCTTCTTCGCCGCCTTCGCCGGTGTTGGATTTGCCGCCGATGCGGTTCATCGCAACCGCCAAAGTCGCGTGCGCTTCGCGCGAGATGGAACCGAAAGACATTGCGCCGGTGGAAAAACGGCGGACAATTTCCGCCGCCGGTTCCACCGCATCCAAATCCGCCGGAGAATCGGCGAAAGTAATTTCCAGCATGCCCCGCAAAGTCATCAGCCGCGCGCTCTGGCGGTTAATTTCCTCCGCGTATTCTTCGTATTTTTCGCGCGCGCCGCCGCGCACCGCATGCTGCAAAGCGGCAATAGTTTTCGGCGTCCATAAATGCGCTTCGCCGCGAATCCGGTAGGCGTAATCGCCCCCCGCGTCCAATTCCGAAACCGCCTCCGCATCCAAACCGTTTTCGTTTTTTTCATCGCGACCGCCGCCGTTTTTTCCATGCGCGCGGGCGTGCCAAAACAACGCTTCGCGCGCGGCTTCCAAAACGCCGATGCCGCCGATTTGCGATACCGTCCCGCAAAAATATTTATTCGCAAATTCTTCGGCGAGTCCGACCGCTTCAAAAATTTGCGCGCCGCAATAAGATTGAAAAGTGGACACGCCCATTTTGGACATTGTTTTCAACAGCCCTTTGCCAACCGCCCGGCGGTAGCGTTCCATCCGTTTGCGCGCGGGCATCGCCGGACCTTTGCGCGGCGGCGCGGCGGCGGTGGAAGAATACGCCAAATACGGATATACCGCTTCCGCGCCGTAGCCGGCGAGAACGGCAAAATCATGAACTTCCCGCGCAGCACCGGTTTCTACGACCAGCCCAGCGCGGGTGCGTTCGCCGTTGGCGACCAAGTGGTGATGCACGGCGGACGCCGCCAAACACGCCGGAATCGCCGCGCGCTGCAAATCCGCGGCGCGGTCGGATAAAATTAAAATATTGCATTTTTCTTCGCATACCAAACGCAACGCTTCCGCCTGCAACGCGCGCAACGCTTTTTCCATGCCTTCCGCCCCGTCTTTCGCCGGCCAGGTAATATCCAAAACGCGGGACAAATGCGCGCCGTTGTTTAAGCGGCGCAGTTTGGCGAATTCTTCCGGAGTCAGCACGGGCGATTCCAGCACGATGGAAGCGGTTTGCTGCTCGTCCAGCGGGCGCAATAAATCGGGGCGCGCGCCTAAATATGATTTGAGCGACATGACAATTTCTTCCCGAATCGGGTCTATCGGCGGGTTTGTAACCTGCGCAAACTCTTGCCGAAAATACGCGGACAGCGGGCGCATGCGCGCAGACAACACCGCCGCCGGAGCGTCGTCGCCCATCGCCCCGATCGGCTCGGCGGCGTCTTCCGCCATCGGACCGAGAATAAATTTAATGTCTTCTTCGGTGTAGGCAAAATTGGTTTGCGCGCGCAACAATTCCGCGCCGGAAAAATCGGCGGGGTTTTCCGCGTTTTCGGTTTCCGGCAAATCGGCGACGGCGGTTTGCAGGCGCGCCGTCCATTCGCGGTAAGGGCGCGCTTCTACGAGTTCTTTTTTAATTTCGGCGTCCGCGAGCAACCGCCCCCGGCGCAAATCCACGACTAACATTTTGCCCGGTTCAATAAACCATTTTCCGGTAATTTTTTCGTCCGGAATATCCAAAACCCCCGCTTCCGAAGCCATGATAATGCAGCCGTCATCGGTCAGCCAATACCGCCCCGGACGCAACCCGTTGCGGTCCAAAACGGCGGCAATTTGTTCGCCGTCCGAAAAAACCACCTCGGCGGGCCCGTCCCACGGCTCCATCATCGGCGCGTGGTAGGCGTAAAAATCGCGCCGCGCCGCGTCCATTAATCTGTCCTGCTGCCACGCTTCCGGAATCAGCACGGAAAGCGCGTGCGCCGGGGAATAGCCGGACAAGCGCAACAATTCCACCGCATTATCCAAAGACGCGGTATCCGATTGCCCTTCGTCAATGAGCGGCAAAAGTTTGTCAAAATTATCCCCCCACAGCGGCGAGTGCATGGAATGGCAGCGCGCGCGCATGTTGTTAATATTGCCCCGCAAAGTATTAATTTCGCCGTTATGCGCGATGCAGCGGTAGGGGTGGGCGAGTTTCCACGCCGGAAAAGTGTTGGTGGAAAACCGCTGATGCACGAGCGCCAGCGCCGAAGCAAAACGCGTATCGGACAAATCCGGATAATACGGCGCGAGTTGCGCGGCTAAAAACATGCCTTTATAAACCACGGTGCGCGATGAAAAAGAGCAGCAATACAACCCTTCTTCGCCGGCGGCGATTTCATGCTCCATGCGTTTGCGGGCGGCGTAAAGGCGGCGTTCAAATTCGTCTCCGGCGGCGGCATCGCCCCGTCCGGCGAATATTTGCCGCACGGCGGGTTCGCTTTCCGCGACTTCGTCGTTAATCGCATCGCGGCAAACCGGCGTTTCGCGCCATCCCAACACGGGGATTTTTTCTTCCCGCAAAATCTTTTCAATGTGCCGCCGCGCTTTTTCGCGCGCTTTTTTATCGCGCGGCATAAAGAACATTCCGCAGGCATAATCGCCGCGCGGCGGCAGCGTTTCGCCCTTTTCGCCGCTAAAAACGGCGCGGAAAAATTCGTCCGGAATTTGCAGCAAAATTCCCGCCCCGTCTCCGGTAGTCGGATTCGCCCCGGTTGCGCCGCGGTGCGTCAGATTCACCAACAACTCCAACCCGCGTTGCACGATGTCGTGGGATGCGCCGCCGTTGATGCGGGCGACAAAACCCACGCCGCAACCGTCATGCTCCTGCCGGGGGTCGTATAACCCTTGTTTTTCGGGCGGGCGCCGTTTCATATCCAAATTATTCATGGATTTTGATTTTACCACACCGCGCGCGGCGAAAACGCCCCGCGCTCCGGCTTTTCCAAAGGCGGCGGGCGCATTCCATTTTCAACAAAAAGCGGGATTTTCTTGTTGCCAAATTAGAAAAAGACAAGCGGCGAAGCGGGCAATTTTTCAACCGCTTTTTGGCGGCGGAATAAAGTTTTAGCGGAAATGCCGCCCGCCTTGCAACTTGCCCGCGCCGGAATTTTCCGAATGCGGGAAAATTTTTAAATCATGCGCGCCCTGCCCGTTTTTGCCGGAAGGAAAAATCTAACCTGCGGGGAAAGGCGCGGCGGCGGCGGTTTCGTTTTCGCGCCACCATTTTTCCGTTTGCGCGACATCGGCGGCGATGGCGGATTGCAATTCCCGCATGCCGGTAAATTTCTCTTCCTCGCGCAATTTGCGCAACGGGCGGAGGGTCAACCGCCGCCCGTATAAAT
>JBPCWY010000103.1:0-4145 GCA_051009035.1 Gammaproteobacteria bacterium | reverse complement strand
TTTACCGCCGTCAAAAACGGGCATCATTTCCTGTTTGTCGCGCTACCGGCATTAACGGAAGCGGAAAAAGCAACCCTTCCCGCCAAATTTGACCCGCCGGGATTTGACCGGAAAAAATTCATCGCGGACATTAACGAAAAAATCCTGTCTTTTTTGCAAAATTAAAACCGCGCCTTTTACGCTTTTTGTCTAAACGAAAAACCACGCGCGTTTTTTTAGGCGGCAAAAAGCCGCGCCGCAATTAATCCACGGCAATGCCAAATTTTAACAGCAACCGCGGGAAGTGGTCGTCCAAATTGCCGACTTCGCTGTCGCCGAGTTCAATTAAATTAAACTTGTATTTGGCGTAAATTTCAAGTTTGCGTTTTTTGCGGGCGGCGTATTTTTCGTCGTTTTCCAATCCCCAATATTCCACATATACTTTGCCGCCGGGTAAATAAAAATCGCAATAAACATCTTCTTCCACCGGCAATTTGCGCTCGTAAGCGTGGACAATCCCCGAAGTATACAAAAAATTATCCACCAAAACTTCCGCTTTGGAACGCACCATGTGGCCGTCCGTAGCGCGAAAATTGGCGGGAAACTTTTTGCGGAAACCGTCGGGGTCGTGCTGCCCGCCGGTTTTTTCCGTCTGCGAATCATGCCCCAAATATTCGGAAACGGCGGCGCGCAATATCCCGCTTTGCAAAACCGCCGCCGGCCACATGACAAACGGCACGCCCGATTGATGATGCGTTTTTTGCACCGCCAATTTCGCCGCCGCCGCAGTCGCCGTCCATCCTTTTTGCCCCCGCTCCACCCACCCCAACTCGCCGAGAATCGCGTTAATCCGCGCGGGTTTTACGCCGAAATGTTCGGCAATTTTCGTGGAAGTTAAAAGGGAAGCGTCCGGCTTTGTATCGCCAACTTCCGGTTTTACACCGCCAACTGCGGGCGCGCCGTTTTTTGCAACGCCGCGCGAACCGGCGTTGGCTTTTTTCCAGCAGGACAAGCACAACTTAAAACCGGGCTTGGATACCCGGTTCCCGCACTCCGGCGTTTGGCATTCTTCGTTCATGCCGCAATTATACTACGCCGTCCGCGAATAAATAAAAACGGCATGTTTGCGCGCGTTTTTTGCGGTTAACTTAAACGGCGGGCGGTGCGCGAATTAATCCAACGCCGCCAATGCGCGCGCTAAATCTTCGCGGATGTCTTCCAGGTCTTCCAGACCGATTGACAGGCGCACTAAGTTTTCGCCGATGTTGCAGGCGGCGCGGTGTTCGGGCGTTAGGCGCGAATGGGTTGTCGTCGCCGGATGCGCCGCCGTGGATTTGGCGTCGCCGAAATTTGCCGTGATGGAAAATAATTTAAAGGCGTTTATAAAACGCCATGCTTCATCGCGCCCGCCTTTGATTTGCAGCGAGATGATTCCGCCGCCCATGTTGTTTTGCTGTTGCATCGCCAGCGCATGGCGGGGGTGGGACGGCAGGCCCGCGTATAAAACTTTTTCCAGCTGCGGCGCGGTTTGCAGCCATTCCGCCAGCGCCGCCGCCGATTCGCAGTGCGCTTTGATTCGCAGCGGCAAAGTTTCCATCCCGCGCGAAATTGTCCACGCCGAAAACGGCGACAACGCCGGACCGGCGCAGCGCAATACCGGATATATTTTTTCATGCAACAATTCTTCCGCGCCGGCGATTGCGCCGCCAAGGACGCGCCCCTGCCCGTCCAAATATTTTGTCGCGGAATGAATCACCAAATCCGCGCCCAGCGCATGCGGCTTTTGCGCCCAGGGACAAAAACAATTGTCCACCGCCAGCAGCGCGTTTTTGTCATGCGCCAGCGCGGCGATTTCGGCAATATCCAAAATACTTAACATCGGATTGGAAGGCGTCTCCAAAATGCACAGCGCGGCGTTTTCTTTTAACGCCTCGCGCCACGCGTCTTCGCCGCCGAAAACATATTGCACGCGGACGCCGAATTTTGAGATAACATTGGAAAGCAGCTGCGCAGTTGCGCCGAATACTTCGCCGCCGCATAATACCCTATCGCCCGCGCGGCAAATCCCCAGCACGGCGGACAAAATCGCCGACATGCCGGAAGCGGTGCATAACGCCGCCGGCGTTTCTTCCAGCACCGCAACGCGCGCCGCCAATGTTTTTAAGTTCGGGTTGGAAAAACGCGAATACACATATTCGGCGGCGGGCGCGGCGAATTGCGCCGCCGCTTGTTCGGCGCTGTCAAAAACGAAACTGGAAGTTAAAAACAGCGCTTCGGCGTGTTCGCGGTTTTCGCTGCGCGCCGCCTGCGCGCGCACGAGTTCGGTCGCCGCGCGCGTTGCGGATTTGCGTTTCATGGCTTCGTCCGCAATGCCAAATCCATCTGCGACAAATCGTCGTCGCGCCCGCCGCCGCGCTCTTCTTCCAGCGCGCGCAAATATTCTTCGTCTACGATGCCGTCCGGATAATCGCCGTCAAAACACGAAGTTTCAAACGCCGCGACATTCCCCCCCGCATCGCGCACCGCCGCCTGCAAATCTTCCATGTCCTGGTATATCACCCGGTCCGCGCCCAAGTGCGTGGTAATTTCGGCTTCGCCGCGCCCGCTCGCAACCAGCTCGCCGCGCGTTGCGATGTCTATGCCGAAAACATTCGGATGGCGCACCGGCGGCGCGGCGCTGGCAAAATAAACGCGCCGCGCACCGGCAAGCCGCGCCATGCCGACAATCTCCGCACCGGTCGTCCCGCGCACGATAGAATCGTCCACCATCAAAACGCGTTTGCCGGAAAATTCGGGCGCAATAATATTTAATTTTTCGGCGACCGAACGGCGGCGGCGCGCTTGTCCGGCGGTGATAAAAGTCCGCCCCGTATGGCGGTTTTTGACCAGCCCTTCGCGATAGGGCGCGCCGAGTTCGCGCGATACTTCCAACGCCGCCACCCGCCCCGAATCGGGAATCGGCACGACGCAATCTATTTCCGTCCCGGCGTGTTCGCGCAGGATTTTCGCCGCCAAACGGCGTCCCATATTCACCCGCGCGTTATACACCAGCGCGCCTTCCATCAGCGAATCGGGGCGGGCGAAATAAATGTATTCAAAAATGCACGGGCGCGGCGCGGCGCCGGGAAATTGTTTGCGGTGCAGTTTGCGGTTCATGTCAATAAACACCGCTTCGCCCGGGGCGATGTCGCCCATGTTTTTAAAATTAAGCGGTTCAAACGCGGCGCTTTCGGACGCGACAAGCCATTCGCCGTTTTCGCCCGCGCCCAGCGAAAGCGGGCGGATGCCGCGCGGGTCGCGAAACGCAAGCAGCCCCGCCCCGGCAATTAACGCCGCCGCCGAATACGCCCCGGCGCAGCATTCATGCACATCGCCGACCGCGTCCAAAAACGCTTCCGCGCCGCCGCCGCCGCGCCGGTGGACCGCCTGCGCCAATACATTTAAAAGCAATTCGGAATCGGAATCGCTGTTGACATGCCGCCGGTCGCCGCTTGCCAAATGCCGGTGCAAGTGTTCGCGGTTGACCAAGTTGCCGTTATGCACGAGCGAAATGCCGAACGGCTGGTTGACATAAAATGGCTGGATTTCCGAAAGCGCCATGGCGCTGCCGCTCGTGCTGTAGCGGACATGCCCGATGCCCGCCGTCCCGCGCAACGCGCTCATTTTTGCGGCGTCAAATACATCGCGCGCCAGTCCGCGCCCTTTTTCAATAAACAAACGCGAACCGGACATCGCCGCAATGCCCGCCGAATCCTGCCCGCGATGCTGCAAAAACGCCAGCGCGGAATATACCGCCGCCGCCGCCGCGCCGTTTCCCGAATAGCCCGCAATGCCGCACATTAGCCGTCCGCCTCCTTGTCGTTTTGGTTTAAATTGTTTTCCCCGTTTTCATCCCGCGTTGTATCATGTTTTTCGTCCGAGTTGGCGTTTGCGCCGTTAACTTCGTTTTGGGCCGCGCCGTTAATACCGGCGTTTGTTTCTTGAGTCGTTTCCCCGCCCGCATTATCCGAAGATGTTTCCCCTAACGCCGCGTTATTTTCCGCGCCGTTTTGTCCGGCAATGTTTTCGCCGCCGGCGTTGTTTTCATTCTCCGCGTTATCCGCATTGTTTTCATTATTTGTATTATTTTCATTTGCGCCGGCGGCGGTTTGCGCCGCGCCGTTTTC